>CAZPPN010000264.1:0-3242 GCA_964588425.1 uncultured Ruminococcus sp.
GCACAAACACTTCAAACAATGTAATCGGCAGACACATCCGAATAACAACTGCCAGCCACAGCGCATAAATTGCTCTCGGGGATACGTTTTTGCGGAATATCCCACGGATCAGCAGGACTGCGCAGATTAGAATTGACAACGATATCAGATAAGCGGTCATGGCTGCTCCTTTCTGCGTTTTTCGGCATCGTCGAGTATTTGTCTCAGTTCGGTAATCTCCTTTTCTGAGAGGGATTTTCTCTCTGTAAGTGCGCTGAACAAGAGTCCGATACTGCCGTCGTATACGCGGTTCAGAAATGATTCGGTCTCTTCCGGCGCAACATCCTTTCGTGCGATCATCGGATAATATTCCTGCACCCGTCCGCTGTCGTCCATGCGAATGGCTTCCTTTGCAATCAGACGTTTCAGCATGACAAATACTGTTGCTTTAGTCCAGCTTGTTTCTTCTGACAGCGCTTTAACAATCTCACCGAGTGACATCGGAGATGATGCCCACAGAAGTTTCATGATTTTCCATTCCCCGTCGGATAAAGTGATATGTTCCATAAAGCCTCCTCAAAGTTGACGTTTGTTAACCTACATTCAGTATAGCACATCAGTTGACTTGTGTCAACCCAATGGGATTATGATTTACAGAAAATTCATAGAAAGTGTACTGCAATGTATAGGGGCGTATATTATGATTGCAAGACCGACATACGATGCCGCGTAAGGATACTTCACAGAAAAAACAATGCAGTATTGAATATTTATTAATAATTTTCGTGTTTTTTCAAAAAGTCCTTGACATTTCTGAATTTTGTGTTTAAAAAGTTAATATAAATCAATAACAAACACAGAAAAGCGTTTGAGCAGAATAAGTAGTACGAATGATTCGTCTCAGAGAGTTGTCGGGCTGTAAAGCCGTTTGGTGCGAGACAATGACGTTCACCGTATGAAGTTCCTTCTGCAAGCTGTGTGCTGAACTGTTCTTTTATCGCTCAAGTAGGCACAACGGGTGTGACCGTTACATCGCCAAGACTTTTAGCCTTATGAGGTTCTGACTGTGAGGTCAGTACGAAAGCAGAGTTGTATCACGGAATTTTTCGTCCCTGTATTTTTATACAGGGATTTTTTGTTTCTCTTTCTGTGTATCATTCAATTCAATCTAAAAAAGGGGGAACGCATGAAAAAAATCTTTCTTATGCCGCTGATGCTTCTTTTAGCTGCAGGTATGATTCTCACATCCTGCGGAAAAGCTCAGTACACGGTGGGAATCTGTCAGCAGATGCCCCACATAGCACTCGATTCCGCCACACAGGGTTTCAAAGATGCTCCGGAAGTGGAACTGGGCGCAGGAAATGTTCTCTTTCTTGAGCAGAACGCTCATGGAGAGTCCACATCCTGCACTTCTATCATCAACAATTTCGTCAACCGTAATGTGGATCTGATCCTCGCCAATGCAACTACCGCACTTCAGGCTGCTGCCAACGGAACCGCCACCATTCCTTTTCTATGTACTTCAATCACCGATTACGGAACGGTACTCGGAATTGACGATTTTGACGGATTGACGGGAACTAATGTTTCGGGTACATCCGACCTGACACCTCTCGATCAGCAGACTCAGATGATTCTGGATCTGTATCCCGACACAAAAACCGTAGGTCTGCTCTACTGTTCCGCTGAACCGAATTCCGACTATCAGGTAAATGGTATCCGGACATATCTGGAACAGGCGGGTATCACCTGCACAGACTATCCGTTCTTCGATTCCAATGAAATCTCAGCGGTTGCTCAGGCTTGTGCGGCAGCATCCGATGTGATCTACATCCCCACCGACAATACTGCGGCATCTTCAGCGGAAGCAATCGGCGGTGCGATACTGCATACCGGTGTTCCGGTACTGGGCGGCGATGAAGGAATCTGTTCGAGCTGCGGTATTGCCACCATCTGCATCGACTACTATCAGCTCGGTGAGTTGACCGGGAAAATGGCTGCTGAAATCCTCAAGGGTCAGACCAAGGTCGAAGAAATGGCAATCGGCTACGTTGATACATTCCAGAAGAAGTACAACAAGGCAAACTGCGAAGCTCTCGGCGTTGACATCGCAGCTCTTGAAGCAGCAGGTTATGTTGCTATCGGCGAATAATACACTGAACGCCTGATCAATCCAAAAGTATAAAACGCAGAAACTCCCGTGATCCATAAAGCGGATGCGGGAGTTTCGCAAATTCGAAAGGTAGTACACAAATGTTTTTCAACTGGCTTGGCGCACTTCCGGGTGCTGCTGCACAGGGTATGGTGTGGGGAATCATGGCGATCGGCGTCTATCTTACATATAAGATACTCGATGTTGCTGATCTTACTGTCGATGGCTCTATCTGTACCGGCGGCGCTGTATGTGCGGTTCTTGTTACAAACGGCATCAATATATGGATTGCAATGCTTGCAGCAATGATTGCCGGAATGCTTGCGGGACTTGTGATAGGTGTTCTGCATAAGTACATGGGTATTCCCGCAATTCTGGCAGGTATTCTGACCCAGCTTATTTTATGGTCCGTAAACCTGAAAATCATGGGTAAGGCGAATATCGCGCTTCCTGTCCGCAATTATAAACTTCTTCTGGCGCAGATTTATGCGTCCAAATCCATCGTGGTTCTGCTCGCCGTGATAGCCGTTCTGATCGCTGTCCTCTACTGGTTCTTCGGTACTGAACTCGGCACATCTCTTCGCGCGACCGGAAACAACCAGAACATGAGCCGCGCTCAAGGTATCAATACGGACATCACCACCATTCTCGGTTTGGTTCTTTCCAACGGAATCGTTGCACTGTCCGGCGCACTTCTCTCCCAGTATCAGGGATTTGCCGATATCAACATGGGACGCGGCGCGATCGTAATCGGTCTGGCTGCCGTCATCATCGGTGAAGCGGTAGTTTCCAAAATTTCCTCAAACTTCGCAGTAAAGCTGTTCGGAGTAATCCTCGGCGGCGTGATTTACTATTTCGTTTATCAGACCGTTATCTTCCTCGGACTTGACGCGGCCCTCTTGAAGATGCTCTCCGCTATCGTGGTTGACGTATTCCTTGCGGTTCCCTACTGGAAGAAAAAATATTTCACCAAACCTACTGTAAAAAACAAAGGAGGTCAGGGCAATGCTTGAAATCCAAAACATAACCAAGACCTTCAACCCCGGCACAATCAATGAAAAAGTGGCTCTCAATGATCTGAGTCTGACTCTGCGTGACGGTGATTTTGTTA
>CAZPPN010000265.1:0-3236 GCA_964588425.1 uncultured Ruminococcus sp.
GGGATCACGCTGCCGTTTGTTCCGATGACATTGCCGAACCGTACTGTGGTAAAAGCGGTGGGATATTTTCCGTTGAGGGATGCCATAAGGATTTCGCAGATTCTCTTTGCCGCGCCCATGACCGATGTCGGCTCAACCGCTTTATCAGTCGAAATGAGTACGAATCCCGAGCATCCGTTTTCAGCGGCAGACAGAGCGGTATTCAGCGTACCGAAGACATTATTCTTCACAGCTTCGGCAGGAGAGCGTTCCATGAGCGGCACGTGCTTATGAGCGGCGGCATGGCACACGATATCGGGAGAATATCTGCGGAACACGGAATCGAGTCTTGCTTTATCGCGGACGGATCCGATCACACATTCGAAATGCAGTCCGGGATTTTTGAGCTTCAGTTCCTGTTCTATTTCAAAAACGCCGTTCTCAGCGATATCGAAAATGATCAGCAATTCGGGTTCGGCTTCGGCTATTCTGCGGCACAGTGCCTGACCGATACTTCCGCCGCCTCCCGTCACAAGGATCTTCTTTCCGCGTATTCCGTTTTTGTATTCGTCCGTCATGATCGTGCTCCGTTCAACTGTCTTCTGCTTATATTGATATATTACCACATTGATGTAATTATTTCATCGGGATATTGTAAATTAATTATTCACTTTATTGAAGAAATATGCGAGTGTCGGCACAAGTTTTCCTTCAGCATTCATTTGCGCGATATCTTGCACATTCTTCCAGCTCACTTCGCAAACCTCATCTGTCTCGGCTTTTTCAAGATCAAGTTCCCCGTCATACTCGAACAGCCATACGTCCATAATATCGTTGAACTTTCTGCCGTCTATGACTCCACGCGTTTTACTCCACAATACTTTTCCGCGTGACGGATCAAGATCGACTCCGATTTCTTCTTTTGCTTCACGAATGGCGGCATCAAGACTTGTCTCGCCTGTTATTGCCGAACCGCCCACACATTCGTAAAAAAGCGGAAATTTCGGTCTGTCTGCGGATCGGCGGGAGATACTGTACTCGCCTCTGCTGTTCCTGATCCATACGTGTACGACAAGATGGTACAGTTCATCCGGAAGCTCATCTCCGCGGATGTGTGTTTTACCTATCATCTCTCGTTTTTCAGTATAGAGATCCCAGATTTCCATGATGTTCTCCTTTTTTATTTTATTTTAATACTGAAAAGACAGAAACAGTATGACCGTTAAGCCATACTGCTGTCATTTATTATCCCCTGTCCATACTGACCGCGCACTCGAGGGCGATCTCCATCATGGATGTGAACGTGTTCTGACGCTCCTCTGCCGATGTTGCCTCGCCTGTGAGTATGTGGTCGGAGATCGTACAGAGTGCAAGTGCGTTCTTTCCGGCTCTCGCGGCGTTCATGTACAGTGCGGCGGCTTCCATTTCGATCGCCATAACGCCCATCTTCGCCCACTTTTCCGTTGCGTCAGCGTCATCGTTATAGAATGTATCTGACGAGAGAATATTTCCGACATGGTACTTCACTCCCATTTTCTCCGCGATGTAAACAGCGGATGAGAGCAGTTTATACGATGCTGTCGGTGCGAATGTTCCGGGAAGCTCGTACTGCGATGCGTAGTTTGAGTTTGTGCAGGCGCCCATGCCGAACACAATATCGCGCACTTTGATGTTCATGTTGATCGATCCGGCTGAGCCGATACGCATGATATTCTCGACTCCGTAGAAGTTGTAAAGCTCGTAGGAATAGATACCGATCGAGGGCATTCCCATTCCGCTTGCCATGACGGATACGCGGTGACCTTTGTATTCACCCGTATAGCCTCCGATTCCGCGGACATTATTTACAAGAACAGCTTTTTCAAGAAAGTTCTCAGCCACAAATTTTGCTCTGAGCGGATCGCCCGGCATGAGCACTGTTTTCGCGAAATCCTCTGCTCTTGCCGAGTTATGCGGAGTTGGATAAAGTTCTGCCATATCGTTTCCCCCTGTGATTTCCGATTATCCGATATCCGGAGTATCGGTGAATTCTATTACGTTTGTTTCCGATGAATCGGTCTCGAACACAACGATCTCGTTTCTGCCCGACTTCAGCATCGGTGCGGGACAGTAAAGTGTTTTCTGCGGACCTGCGTCATTGTAGTATCTGCCGAGATTGAAGCCGTTTACGACAACGAAGCCGTGGTGGAATCCGTCGAGTCTGATGAATGTATCCTTAGGCTCGCCGTCAATGTCGAGATAACCTCTCATGAAGGATGATCCGCTGACACCGCCCTGACACGGGAGATAGCGTACACCGGAGATATCTTTCATCTCGAGCGGATACATATCCCAGCCGTAGTGATTGCGCTGACCGAATCTGATGCCGACCATACCCTTGCGGTCATGCATCTTCGGACCGTAGTTTATTCTGCCCATATTCTCGACAAGAATATCGAGTTTTATTTCTTCACCGCAAGCGACTGTGATATCAATATCGTCAAAGCGGCGTGATCTCTCAAAGATTACCTTGAACTCGCCGTTGATATAAATATTCGCTCTGTCGTGTATGCAGTCGCATCCGAGCTTTATACCGGACACAGGACCTTTGACTGTGGTTGAATAGAGCGTGAAGCCGTAGCTCTGACCGATGTCTTCCATATACTTCGGTGCGGCGGTATGTACAGGTGTCGAGATTGCATCAACCGTATCGAGGATGAACGCGCTCTCTGTCAGCTCAACCTTGCCGTAAGCTGCTTTTTCGGAATTCTTTGCGGTAACGGGCGGAAGCTCACCGAAAAATTCCTCGTTGATCTTACGCACAGCATAGAACGCCGGTGTCATATCCCCTGCCTCGGAGAGAAGAGCGTTGTAGTCGTAGCTTGTGATTGTGGGTTCGTATTTTCCGCCGTAGTTCGCGCCGTTCATGAAGCCGAAGTTTGTACCGCCGTGGAACATATAGAAGTTCAGCGATGCATCCGCTTCAAGCATATCACGGAACAGTCCCGCAACCTCGTCAGCTTCACGGACGTGGTGATCCTCGTACCAGTGATCGAACCAGCCGCACCAGTATTCACCGCACATAGACGGCTGATTCGGGCGGAATTTTGACAGTTCGGCAAAGTTGCCCTTGGGATTTGATCCGAAATTCGTGACGCACAGGGAGTCGGGAAGTGTACCGCCGGTGAGCATCCAGTCGCAGGCACCGTCGGATGTTGACGAAGTGCAGTCTACTCCTCTTTCTCGGTAAGTATCTACGATGGCGCGGTGTTGCTCGT
>CAZPPN010000266.1:0-3236 GCA_964588425.1 uncultured Ruminococcus sp.
GTTTGAGGAACTGATGTAATGAAGTCGATCCGTTCCATGTAGTTGCGGTTTCCGTATTCCAGAAAGGACGGTCCTTGAGTGTACGGAGATAATCAAACCAGAACACTTCATGGTGAATATTTGACGGAACATTGTAGTGGTTGAACTGTACCACATCAAGCGGTTCTGTTACGGTTTCGTAGTCAAGACCTGCCAGCGGCATCATGTCTGTTCCGATCGGCGCGGCTGTATACTGCTTCAGAATCTCAGCCTGTCTGTGGACGAAGAGTCTGTCGGCATCGTGGTGAGCCATTTTCCATTCGTAAATGAGATGGGGGTTATGCCATGCGCGATGTGCTGCGGGAATCTGTTCAAATGAATCGTAAGCCTGACTGAACAGGTTTAGATTCCAGCGATTATTCAGCTCTTCAACCGTACCGTATTCGCTTCTGAGTCTTTCATGATAATTTTTCATGCAGTACTCGCAGGTACATCCTGTATCGCCGGTGTATATTTCATTGTCGATCTGCCAGCCGATTATGTTTTTATCCTGTCCGAATTCTTTACCCATTTCGTGTACGATTCTGTCGCACGCTTCGAGGTAATGCGGATTGTTTGAGCAGCAATGACGGCGTCCGCCATGATTTGCACTTATTCCATCGCCGCACAGCTTTATCACATCGGGGTATTCCTGCGAAAGCCAGATCGGCGGTGTTGCGGTAGGCGTTCCGATGACTACCGCGATTCCTGCCTTACGGAGCTCATTAACAACATGATGCAGCCACTTGAAATCATATTTGCCGGGAGCAGGTTCCATTTTTCTCCACGCAAATTCGCCGATTCTCGCGCAGGTGATTCCGGCTTCTTTCATTTTTGATATATCATATGCGATTTCGCTCTCGTCCCAGTCTTCGGGGTAGTAAGCGCATCCGAGGAACGGTGTTTTCATAGCTGATCTCCTTAGTTTTTTGATTGGTTTTGTAAAATGGCGGAAAATTCATTCCATTGTCTCCATTATCTGAAACAATTAAATTATATAATACCGCAAATAATTTGTCAAGTACAAACAGCACCGCAGGCGGAGTGATCCACTTTACGGTGCTGTTTCTTGTTTTTTTATTCTGCTTCGGTCAGCCAAATCATTTCGGAACCGATGTACTTGATTTCGACATCAATTCCGGATGTCATAAGCTCGGCTCCTGTGGCTGTACGGTTCTGTTCTGGTCTGTCTTCGAATGTGAGCTGATATACTGTATCTTCGTCAAGTCCGTCGAGAACTACATTATGTACGTCTTCGACTTCAGCGGACGGCTTGAACAGGAACACAACGCCCTTGATCTCATTCGTGCTGTCGGGATCGGCGTACATGATTCCGTCCCAGTTCTTTCCATCAGGTCGAGGAAGAATATGGTAAAGCTCGCCTTCTTTTACGAGAGGTCTGACTTTTTCCTTGTATATTTCTGCGTACTCGGTGTATTCATCATATACCTTGCCTGTCCATGATCCCCAGTGAGGTGAGCCGAGTATCGTTGAGCGGCATCCCATATGAATCATCGATTCGCAGAAGTCATATTCGTCTCCATCAGCGACTTCGGGTTCGGGGACTACGGGGCAGAAATACGCTTCTATATTCGGGTTTGCTGCGTCGGGATTGCAGGGTGCCTGAAGCTGTGAGGGGTGAATAACATACGAGCTGTCATAGAACGATGCTCTCACGCTGAGGTAGTTCGCCGCGTCGTCACAGTTGAAGAATGAAGCATACTGCGCGAGGTAGAGGTCCTTGTTTTGTCCGCCGCCAGAGCAGCTTTCGTACTTGAAGCCTTCAACATTATCATAGAGATGCTGTACTATATCGACAAATCCGAGAGTACACCAATATGCAACGTCAGTACCGTACGCGTCATGGCGGTTTTCGTTACCGGATGTGGTGGCAATCGGATGAAAGTCAGTACGCCACTGGTCGACATTACAGTTTTTCAAAAAGCTTTCAATATTCTTTTTAAGATACTCAACACACTCAACGTTTCCGAGGTCTGCAAAATTTCCTCCGCTGCCCGTAGACTGATTTGTGAACCACTCGGGATGTGTCTTTGAGTTGAATACACTGTACTCATCCGTCGGATTGCCGTCATAACCGATCGTATCGTGGAGCAGGAGATATGTCGCAAAATTCAGACCGTATTCGTTGAGCTTCTGTCCGTATTCTGCAAGCGATTCGGGGGTTTTGGCGGGTGAAGCTTTACCTTCTCCGAGAGCTGTCCATGATCCTTCAAGAATAAGACCGTTTTCAGGATTCGAGAATCTTACACCCGACCACCAGCCGTACTCCCATTTTACCGATTCGATACCAATATCAGTTGCTTTCTCCGGACCTCCTAAGTCACCGTCAGTCTGAACATACGGAAGTTCTTCGTTATCACGGATGTAGGGAATCATCTTGCAGTCTCTGAACCATGCCTTGAAAATGTTCGCTCCGTCGTCTGTATTTCCGTCATACGGCAGGATATACACGGACGGGAGAAGAAGCGTATCGTTCGCAGGAATTCTTGTTGAGAACTCGCCGCCAGATTCTGAGTCTTCATAGTCGAGATTGAATTCTACGCGGTATGCTGTGTTTTCGGGATCGTCTTTTTCCTTATACGCAGTCATAACACCTGTCGTCCATGCCATTGCGAGGAAAACACCGTCATCTTCGCGGATAATATACTGTGCGAGGTATGAACCGCCATTCTTTCCGATTAGAGCCTGTTTTGAGTCAACTTTGCTGCGCTGGAGAAGATCTATGCCGTCTCCGTAATATTTGACAGGTTCATCCGGGAAACGCGCGAATCCTTCAGCCTGGTATCCTTCTTTCGCGATACGCATTACGTATGTGTTGTCAAGATCCGGTGCGGCTACGGTCACGGATGCGAAATTCTTCGGCATGATTCTGTACTCGTTCCCGTTCAGATTCTCGATTTCCGAATACATCTCAAACGGTCCCGACAACTCCGGTCTTGTTTCGCAGTACACACGAAGCTCGAGATTCTGCGTTTCTTCGCAGAATGTGTAGATGAGACTGTCTGTGCGGACATCGTTCTCGATTTTGTTCTCAAATTTCGATGCTGAGACGTACTACCAGTTCAGCTCGATATTCTCTCCGTTCACTGTGCCGTACTGCGGCAGAGCGTATTCGGAATTTTTTGCTGCCATATTTTCCCCGGAGGTGGCTGTTCCGAGGTATGTGATATACAGCTTGGAGTCGGTGATGCAATAAT
>CAZPPN010000267.1:0-3208 GCA_964588425.1 uncultured Ruminococcus sp.
GTTCATCATCCTCGACGAAGCGCAGAACACCACACCCGAGCAGATGAAGATGTTTCTCACCCGACTCGGCAACGGCTCAAAAGTTGTCGTAACTGGCGACCTTTCGCAGACCGACCTGCCCAGAGGTACAAAAAGCGGACTTTCGCAGGCTGTGCAGATACTCAAGGGAATCGAGGACATCGGAATACATGAGTTCACCGACCGCGATGTGGTGCGTCACAGACTCGTTCAGAAGATCATCGTAGCTTATGACAGATATGACAGAGACAGAAAAGCGAAGGAGAATGAAAGACGGGAAGAGAAAAAGTACCGTCCGGTAAAGAGAGAAGAAAAATGAGAATCAAAATATACTGGGCAGACGAACAGGATAAGAAAAAAGTCGGCTTCGGAATGAAGAGACTTATCAAAAAAGCAATACGCACAACTCTTGACTGCGAGAATTTCAACCGTAATGTTATTGTGTCGGTCACTTTCACCGATAACGAAGGCATACGCGAGAAGAACCGCGAGTTCAGGGATATCGACTCGGCGACGGACGTTCTCTCGTTCCCGATGTACGACATGAGAAACGGAGATGTTCCCGAAGAATACGGCAACTGCGAGCTTGGTGATATTGTTCTCTCGCTTGAGAGGGCAGAAGAGCAGGCGGCGGAATTCGGTCACAGCTACGAGAGAGAATGTGCATTCCTGACAGTCCACTCGACACTGCATCTCCTCGGATACGATCACGTCAATTCGGAAGAGGAAGAGATGGAGATGAGAGAGAGACAGAGAGTCGTCATGAAGAAAATGGGACTTGAGAGATAATCAAAGATAAATAAAGAATAAATCATCACAGAGGTATAAAATGACAAGAACAGCATTCATAACAATAGTAGGACGCCCGAATGTGGGTAAAAGCACACTCATGAACCAGCTTCTCGGCGAAAAAGTGGCAATCGTTTCGTCCAAGCCGCAGACAACAAGAAACCGTATCGCAGGTATTCTCACAAAGGGCGAGGATCAGTACGTATTTCTCGATACCCCCGGCGTGCACAGAGCGAAAAACAAGCTCGGCGAATACATGATGAAAACAGTACGTTCGTCCGTCGGATCGGCTGACGCTGTAATTCTCATCGCAGAGGCAGGATATCCCGCAGGCGAGACCGAGAAGAATCTCATCAGCCAGATCAAAAAAGCGGAACTGCCCTCGATCCTCGTTCTAAATAAAATCGACCTTGTCAACCGCGAAAAATTAGCCGAGACTATCGCAGGATACGCCGCGCTCCACGATTTTGACGCTGTTGTTCCCACCTGTGCGGAGAGCGGCAAGAATGTCTCCGATGTTCTCGATGAAGCTGAGCAGTTCCTTTACGAGAGCGACTGGATGTTTGACGAAGACAGCCTCACAGACCAGCCCGAACGACAGATTGCGGCGGAAATCATCCGTGAAAAGCTCCTCAGAACACTCTCCGACGAAATTCCCCACGGTACTGCCGTTGTTATCGAAGAGTTCTCCGAAGACGAGCGCATGATCAGCATCAGAGCCGAGATTTACTGCGAAAAACAGTCGCACAAGGGAATCATCGTCGGCAAAAAAGGCGAGGCTCTCAAGAAGATCGGCACATACGCGAGAGAAGATATGGAAAACTTCTTCGGAACAAAAGTCTACCTCAACCTCTGGGTAAAAGTTAAGGAAAAGTGGCGTGACGATGCGCTCAGCCTCAACAACTTCGGATTCAAGCCCGAGGATCTCCAGTAAGCGGAGACTGTAATAAGCATACAAGAAAGGAACGGTGCGGATAATGGAAGACATCGAGGTTGACGGTCTCGTGATACGCGAGGTCAAGACCGGAGAATCGGATAAAATTCTGACCGTTCTCACAGCAAAGCTCGGCAGAATCTCGATCAGCGGAAAAGGCGTGGGCAGTATCAGAAGCAAATTTGCGTCATCGGTCCAGCTTTTCACGTACAGCACATTCATGCTGAGAAAAAAAGGAAATTACTACTATATCAGGGACGCATACTATATCGAGTCGTTCATGAATATCAGGTACGATATCGAAAAGCTCTCGCTGGCTGCGTATGTCTGCGATGTTGCGCATGATCTCTCGCCTGAGGATATGGCGGATGAGGAGCTGCTGCCGCTTGTGCTGAACACTCTTCACGCGATCGCAAATCTCGACGCAATTCCGCTGTCCATGATAAAGGGCGCGTTTGAGTTCCGTGCGATGACTCTTGCAGGTTTTATGCCGGACATCGAAGAATGCGGAGTCTGCGGATGCGAGGTCAATGAGGAATGTGCGCTTGACGTCATGAACGGACGTATTCTCTGCAAAAAATGTCGGGGAATGATCGAAAACGACCCCGATTACATCAGAGACGAAGGCTCGGCAAAGATTATGATACGCCTGTCACCCGCGGTGCTGATGGCGCTGAGGTATATCGAATCCGCTCCACCGAAGAGATTTCTGTCGTTCACTTTGGACGAGCAGGAGCTGCCGCTGTTTGCCGTGGTGTGCGAGCGGTATCTGCTGAATCATCTCGAGCACGGTTTTTCGTCGCTGGAGTATTATAAGAAGATTGTGAAGAAATAAAGAAAATATTAAAGGAAAACATGAATTCAAAAGCATTATATACACTCGAATTTGATAAAATACTCGAAGAGCTTGCCTCGCTTGCTCAGACAGAGGGCGCGGCTGAAATGGCAATGCGGCTCGTTCCGTCGTCGGATATCGATAAAGTCCGCCGGAATCAGCAGCATACAACAGACGCGAAAACTCTGATCGGCATGAAGGGGCTCCCGTCTTTCGGAAGAATCAAGGATGTTCGTGCGAGCATTGAACGTGCGGAAAAGAGTGCTGTTCTCTCCCTGCGTGAACTTCTCGACTGCGCGAATGTGCTGAGAACTGCAAGAGGTCTTCTCGATTACGTGCAGGGCGAGAAAACACCGCAGACATCCCTCGCCGAGATCTTCGACCGGCTTACACCAAACCGTCATCTCGAAGAAAAGATCACGCGTTCGATCGTCGCGGATGACTTTGTTGCGGATGAAGCCAGCCCAGAGCTCGGAGAAATCAGACGCAAAAAGCGCGCGACCGACAATAAGATCAAGGATATTCTTCAGAAATACGTATCCGGTCAGTCGAAATATCTTCAGGAAAATATCGTAACCACCCGCGGCGGACGTTTCGTTATTCCCGTAAAAGCCGAATACCGCAACGAGGTC
>CAZPPN010000268.1:0-3201 GCA_964588425.1 uncultured Ruminococcus sp.
GATGGATATTCCATTACGGTTTATCCATCTGCTTTTTATTTGATTTATTCAATTTCAGCTTCAGCAACACGCACTACCAAGCTCTTGCCGTAAGGATATCCTGTGCAGTTTACTGTCAAACGCTCGCCATCCTGTCTGAAATCAAGCTCTTCGCCGCTGTCGATCCATCTGATGCTCTTGATTCTGTCATTTGCTCCGTAAAATTCTTTTTCGCCGCTTCCGCCTCCGGGAACAACAACATTTGCATCCCCTGTTACTGCGAGATCGTGTACAAAGAAATACAGCTTGCCGTCTTTGCGGAGTGCAAAATTCTTAGACGGCTCAACTCCGTAAATTCCGCACGGTTTACCTTCGTAGAGTGAAGTGCCGCAGGTCTTGATCCAGTCACCGATACCTCTCAGAAGCGCTTCCTGCATGAGTGTGATTTCACCTTCGGCATCAGGTCCGATATTAAGAAGATAATTTGCTCCGACTTTTCTGCACGCGCACAGAGTCTCGATGAGATGTGGAAGTGATTTGTAATTGAAATCGAGCGAACCGCATCCCCAGTGAGCGTTAAGCGTCTGACACATCTCAGCAGCAAAATACTTGCTCATTCCTTCACGATTCATGGGAGTGGGACGTCCCTGTTCGAAAGTTACGCTGTCAAGCTGAAGATTTCCGGGTTCACCGCGATGATTCAAACCGGTGTTGTTTACGATGATTGCGTCAGGCTGGTGCTTGCGGATCACATTATACAGCGCATCTTCTTCCCAGTCTTCATCGGGCTTGGACCAGTTGCCGTCAAACCAAAGACCGCCGATCTTTCCGTAACGGCTGCACAGGATTTCAACTGAGTCTCTCAGATATCCGAGGTAGGACTTGAAATCGTTGTTGAAGTCAGGATTGAACCAGTCGAGAGTGGTGTGATAGAAAAAGGGAACTACTCCTTCATCGTTGCAGGCATCGACAAATTCTCTTATAAGATCGCGTCCGCAGGCTGAATGAGGAGCGTCATATTTGTTCAGTCCGCACGTATCATAAAGTGAGAAACCGTCATGATGGCGTGTTGTGAGAGTGATGTACTTCATTCCGGAATCTTTAGCGAGACGGGCGATTTTGTGTGCATCGAACTTTGAAGCCGTGAAAGTGTCAGCAAGTTTTTTGTATTCCTCCAGCGGAATCTTTGCGTTGTTCATAATCCACTCACCGCGTCCGAGCTGTGAATAGAGTCCCCAGTGAATAAACATACCAAAGCCGAAATTTTCAAACTCAACCAGTCTTTTTTCAGGAAAAGGAATTGCCATAAATGCCTCCAATAAAATTAAGTAATATCTGCAAGATTGATTGTATCATTTATTGATTTGATTGTCAATGATTATTTCATAATCTTTCAATTTATCGCAATCTCAGTTCAATGCTCATAAAAAATAGTATTTTGACGATATTTTTTCTAATATCCTCTTGAAATAAATTCTCCTTTGTTATACAATATAATGTGATAAAGTTTGGAATAAACTAAAACTACAATAATGCGGTCAAACCGCACAGGAGGCTATTATGACATTATTTATTCTCGCAGCCGGCATGGGATCTCGTTACGGCGGATTAAAGCAGATCGACAGCTTTACCGAAAACGGCGAATTCATCATTGACTTCTCAATTTACGATGCAATCAAGGCAGGATTTGACAGAATCGTTTTTGTTATCAAAAAGGAGAACTATGAAATCTTCAAGGAAACAGTAGGTCACAGAATCGAAGATAAGATCAAGGTTGAATACGTATTCCAGGGTATGGATACATTCGTTCCTGCTGACAAGATTCCCGCTGACAGAGTTAAGCCCTGGGGTACAACTCACGCTCTCCTCTGCGGTAAGGAAGTTCTCAATGACGGTTTCGCTGTAATCAATGCTGACGACTTCTACGGCCGTGACGCATTCATGAGAGCTGCTGAATTCATCAGAAACTCCGATGAAAACTCCGCTCACTTCTGCATGGTCGGCTATATGCTCGGCAATACCCTTACAGACCACGGCAGCGTTGCGAGAGGTGTTTGCCACGCTGACGAAAACGGTATGCTCGACGGTATCACAGAAAGAACAAAGCTCTACAAGGAAGAGGGCGGCGCATACTTCGAAGAAAACGGCGAAAAGGTACACGTTCCCAACGAAACTGTTGTTTCCATGAACTTCTGGGGCTTCTCTCCCAAGGTATTTGAAGGTCTGAGTGAAGACTTCGAAGCATTCCTCGCAGTAAATGACCAGGCTGCTGATCCTCTCAAGACAGAATGTCTCCTTCCCAACACAATCGGTAAGATGATCAAGGCAGGCGACTGCGATGTTAAGGTGCTTACAACAACAGCAAAGTGGTTCGGCGTTACATATTCCGAAGATAAGCCGGTTGTTATCGAAAACCTCAAGAATCTCATCGCAGAAGGCGAATATCCGAACGGTCTCTGGAAATAAGTTTCAATATCAATAAACGAAAGGTTTTACTATGGCAATTCTTGTAACAGGCGGCGCAGGATACATCGGTTCTCACACCGTTGTTGAACTGCAGAACGCAGGATATGATGTAGTAGTATGCGACAACCTCTGCAACTCTTCCGAAAAATCACTTGAAAGAGTTGAAAAGATCACAGGCAAAAAAGTAAAGTTCTATCTCGCTGACATTCTCGACAGAGACGCTATGGAAAATATCTTCAAGAACGAAGATATCGACGCAGTAATCCATTTCGCAGGACTCAAGGCAGTAGGCGAATCCGTAGCTAAGCCGTGGGAATATTATAACAATAATATCACAGGTACTCTCGTTCTCGTTGATGTAATGAAGCAGTACGGCTGCAAGAATATCATTTTCTCTTCTTCCGCAACAGTTTACGGCAATCCCGCATTTGTTCCGATCACAGAAGAGTGCCCCAAGGGAACCTGCACAAACCCCTACGGCTGGACAAAATCCATGCTCGAGCAGATTCTCACAGATATCCAGAAAGCTGACAACGAATGGAATGTTGTACTTCTCAGATACTTCAATCCCATCGGCGCGCATAAGAGCGGCATGATCGGCGAAAACCCCAACGGTACTCCCAATAACCTCATGCCCTATATTACTCAGGTTGCTGTCGGCAAGCGTCCCGAACTCGGCGTATTCGGCAATGACTACGATACTCACGACGGTACAGGCGTGCGTGACTATATCCACGTTGTTGACCTCGCTAAGGG
>CAZPPN010000269.1:0-3193 GCA_964588425.1 uncultured Ruminococcus sp.
CTCATGTGGAAACTGAATATATGGCTCCTGGTGCTGACTTTTGTTTCTCCTCTCCTGCTTCTGTTAGGTATGCTGGGACTGATCGCACTTCTTGCGGTTATAGTCGGGGCGGTTGTTATCGGGATCCTCGAGCTGTACTATCTGTGGCACACCGCATCACTGTTCAAGGAAATTGCCGGTGAAATGTGATGTAAACAATAACGAAAACGCTTTTTTGCCTATGATGCAGACGGCGTTTTCTTTTGTTTTGCGTGAATTATCATCAAATTAATAACTTTAGCCTTGAATTTTCCGTGCGGCAGGATATACTATTAGGTAAATATTTATGAAACCGATTTTACGAGGACTTAATGAAAATACTCCACACATCCGATCTGCATCTCGGACTGAGACTGTGCGAATACCCCATGAACGGCGAGATAGCGTACCTGCTCGATCAGATAATACAGACTGCCGTATGTGAGAAATGTACAGCCGTAATTATCGCCGGGGATATATACGACCGATCGAATCCGTCCCCCGAATCCGTTGCGATTTTTGACGGATTTATCACCGCGCTTGCAGGAGAGGGAATCCGCGTGTTCATCATCTCCGGAAACCACGACTCGCCCGAAAGAATCGCTTATCTTTCGGGAATTCTCGAGAACGCAGGCGTGTATATCTCACCCGTGTTCGACGGGAAGATCGCGAAAACAACGCTGACTGACGAATACGGGGACGTGAATTTCTATCTCCTGCCGTTTTTCAGACCGTCTCAGCTCAGACTGATGAACCCCGATTTCAAAGGCGACGACTACACCTCAGCGCACCGTTTTCTCATTGATTCGCTCGATATTGACATGAACGCGAGAAATATCATGACGGCGCACCAGTTTGTCTCCGGATCGACTGAGGAGAGCACGGCTGATGATGAGGTCGGCGGCAGCGGCATGGTCTCGGCAGATGTGTTTGATGTGTTCGACTACACGGCGCTCGGCCATCTCCACGGAGCACATCCCGTAATCCGTGACAGCGGCATCGAATACTGCGGCTCCCCTCTGAAATGCTCGTTTGCCGAGGCAGGGGAGACAAAATCCGTCAACATTGTCGAGCTTCGCGAAAAAGGAAATACGGAGATCAGACGTGTTCCGCTTACACCGATGCACGATCTGAGGGAGATTCGCGGAACGTATGAGTATGTGACATCGCTCGAATGTAGGGAAAGCGGAAGCCGTGAGGACTATCTGCGTGTGATACTCACCGATGAGGACGATATTCCCGATGCTGTCGCCAAGCTGAGAACGGTCTACCCGAATCTGATGCGCCTGTCATACGATAACCTCAGAACGAGATCAACTCAGACTGTTGATGTCACGGACGGTGGATGCGATGACGACGCGATAACACCCGAATCCGTGTTTGCGGAGCTGTATGAACTGCAGAACAATTCCGCGGCGGATGAATCTGTCATGGATATCGTGTACAAGCTGTTTGAAGTTTCACGGAGAGGAGAGAGTATATGAAGCCGCTTAAATTAACAATGCAGGCGTTCGGACCGTATGCGTCGGTGACCGAGATTGACCTCGGACGCATGATGGAATCGAGGCTGTACCTCATCTGCGGTGACACGGGATCGGGGAAAACCATGATCTTTGACGCAATCACATACGCTCTGTACGGCGAAGCCAGCGGATCGAACCGTGAATCGTCAATGCTCAGAAGCAAATTCGCGTCTCCCGATGACGTGACTTATGTAAAGCTCGAATTTGAGGACGGCGGCGCGAGATATACCGTGTACAGGGAACTGAGCCGTGAAAAAATGAAAAAAGGCGTCCTCTGCGAAGAAAAATCGAACGAAGCATGGCTTGCGATGCCCGACGGAAGAACGGTCGTGAAACACAAGGATGTCACAGCCGCCGTTGAAGAAATAATCGGGCTTGACAGGGAGAGATTCCGCCGTACCGTCATGATCGCGCAGGGAGAGTTCAGGGAGCTCTTGTACGCAAAGACCGAGGACAGAATGCTCGTTCTGCGGCGGATATTCAAAACGGATCTGTTTGCCGATTTCTCACAGCGCGCGAAAGAAATGTTCGCCGAAGAGAAGAAAAACGCCGAATCACTCCGATCGGGTGCGCAGAAATACGCATCTCTGGTGAACACATCGGACGAAAATCTGAATGATGCGCTTGCAAAAATCCCGTATATCGGAAAAGATGACCTTGATGCGGCGTTCGGCAGATATTTTGAGATGGCAGAGGCGAAGATATCCGCGCTGAATGAAGAAAAAAACAAACTGACGGCTGAGCTTAACATTGCACGGTTCTGCCTTGCCAAAGCTGAAGAAGATCTCAAACGCGAGAAAAGTCTTGCGGAAGCTGAGCGTGCCTTTGAATTGGCGGAGAAAAAGCTCGCCGATGCGGAAGAGGAATGCCGTAAACATTCGGACTCTGCCGAAAGAACAGCCGGACTCAGGGAAAAATCGGCATCTCTCCGTGCGCTCTCGGGAGATTACAGCGAGATGGACGGGGTGAAAAAAGCACTTGCCGAATCCGAAAATGAAGCGAAAAAGCTGACTGCCGAGACCGAAAAAAAGAAGAAGCGCATCGCGATGATCGAAAAGGAGACCGCTGCTCTTACAGAAACAACAGCCGCCCTGCGTGAATCCGCATCAAAGCTGAATGAGTACACAGCAGCGCTTGAAAAATGCGTCAGAGAATCTGCTGAAACCGACAGCATGATCGCAAAAATCGCAGAATACAGGAAAATTCTCGCGTCGCGTGTGAAAAAAGAAACCGAATACCGCGTGTCAGCCGATGAACTCTGCAGAATCCGCGGAACTTATTCCGATATGACAAGGCTGTACCTCGACGGTATCGCAGGCGTTCTTTCCGAGGGACTGTGTGACGGCGTGGCTTGCCCGGTATGCGGCTCTCTTACACATCCGTCACCTGCAAAATCTGACGGACATCAAGTCAGCCGCGATACGATAGAAAAAATGCGCGCTGAAGCTGACCGTCTTGCGGCACAGACCGAGAAGATCGCGGGGGAACTCGGCGGAATCAGATCGGACGAAACAAGACTGCATGAAGAGATCACATCCGTATGCGGTGCGGATACAGACAAGGCGCAGATCCGCCGCCCACCGAGAACTACACTACTCCAGCCACTCTGTCCCTACCCTGCGCTCTTCCGAGCAAAATGCAGATCGGACGCC
>CAZPPN010000270.1:0-2895 GCA_964588425.1 uncultured Ruminococcus sp.
GAGTAAATCATGGCTGAAAAATACTATATAACCACCGCGATTGCCTATGCGTCCACCAAGACGCATATCGGCAACACCTACGAAATCATCGCCACCGACGCCGTTGCACGCTACAAGAGAGCGCGCGGCTACGACGTTTTCTTCTGCACCGGCACCGACGAGCACGGTCAGAAGATCGAAAACAAGGCGCTCGAAGCGGGCATCACCCCCAAGCAGTACGTGGACGGCGTTGCAGCGGAAATCAAGGGCATCTGGGACCTCATGAACACCAGCTACGACCACTTCATCCGCACCACCGACGACTACCACGAAGCCGCTGTCAAGAAGATTTTCAAGAGAATGTACGACAAGGGCGACATCTACAAGGACCAGTACGAAGGCTGGTACTGCACGCCCTGCGAATCCTTCTTCACCGAAACCCAGCTCAAGGACGGCAAGTGTCCCGACTGCGGACGCGACGTTCACATGGCGAAGGAAGAAGCGTACAAGTTCAACATGGGCAAGTACGCGGAACGCCTCATGAAGCACATCGAAGACCATCCGGAATTCATCGAACCCGAATCCCGCCGCAAGGAAATGGTCAACAACTTCCTCAAGCCCGGTCTTCAGGATCTCTGCGTTTCCAGAACCAGCTTCAAGTGGGGTATCCCCGTTGATTTCGATCCCAAGCACGTTGTATATGTATGGCTTGACGCTCTTACCAACTATATCACAGCAATCGGTTACGATCCCGACAAATCCTACGAGGAGCAGAGCGAACACTTCAAGAAGAACTGGCCTGCCGATGTACACATGATCGGTAAGGATATCGTAAGATTCCACTCGATCTACTGGCCTATCTTCCTCATGTCCCTCGATATTCCGCTTCCCAAGAAGATCTTCGGTCACCCGTGGTTCAACTTCGGCGCGGACAAGATGTCGAAATCCAGAGGAAACGTTGTTTACGCTGATGATCTCGCCAACCGCTTCTCCGTTGACGGCGTAAGATACTACGCTCTCGCTGAAATGCCCTACGCATCCGACGGAGCAATCTCCTACGAAACAGTTATCAACCGCTACAACACAGACCTCGCGAACAATCTCGGCAACCTCGTTTCCAGAACAATCGCGATGACTAAGAAATATTTCGACGGCGTTATTCCCGCACCCGGCGCTGAAGAAGGTCCCGACGCTGAACTGAAAGAAGCATGCGCTCTCGCAGCAAAGAATTTCAGCGACAGCATGGACACATTCCACATTGCCGACGCCTGCGCTGATGTATTCACAATGCTCCGCCGTGCCAACAAGTATATAGACGAGACAACACCGTGGACTCTCGCAAAGTCGGAAGAAACCATGCCCCGTCTCGCAACAGTTATCTACAATCTCCTCGAAGCTATCCGAATCGGCGCGGTAATGCTCTCTTCCCTCATCCCCGCAACAGCTGACACAATCTTCTCCGAGCTCAACTCCGAAATCCGTGATTACGACACAATCTTCACATTCGGTTCTCTCGAGTCAGGAAAGAGCGTCGGTGAAGCTGCTCCCCTTTTCGCAAGAATTGACGAAGCAAAGATGATGGCTGAGATCGAAGCTGAACGCGAAGCAGCTATGAAGGCGGCAGAAGCAGCAGCCAAGGCAGCGGAAAAGCCCGAGAAGCCCGAAGGTCTCGCACTCATCGGAATCGAGGATTTCATGAATGTCGAGCTCAGAACAGCTCAGATTCTCGAATGCGAAAAGGTTCCGAAGGCGAAGAAGCTGCTCAAGCTCAAGATCGACCTCGGTTATGAGGAACGTACAGTTGTTTCCGGCATCGCAAAGTTCTATGAACCGGATCAGCTCATCGGCAAGAAGATTATCATTGTCGCAAACCTCAAGCCCGCAACACTCTGCGGTATCGAATCCAACGGTATGATCCTTGCTTCCGGTGAGGAGACAATCCGCGTTGTATTCCTCGATCCCGAAACTCCTCTCGGAGAAAGAGTAAGATAATGTCACTCATAGACACACACGCGCACTATGACGATCACCGCTTTGACGAAGAATTCGAGGGCGGTACTCACGGTGCGATCATGAAAGCTCACAGCGAAGGCGTGGATGTGATCGTGAATATCGGTTCATCTCTCGCCTCGTCCGAGCGTTCAGTCGCGCTTGCCGAAAAGTATGATTTCATTTATGCCGCAGTCGGTATCCATCCGTCTGATGCTCAGGAAATCCCGGCATCGGAAATCGACCGCGTTCTTGCACGGATCGAAGAGCTTGCCGCTCACGAAAAAGTACGTGCTGTCGGTGAGATCGGCTTCGACTATCACTGGGACGGCACAGATCCCGCAAGACAGGCGTATTTCTTCAGCGCGCAGATGGATATAGCACGCCGCGTATCGCTTCCCGTAGTCATCCACACACGCGATGCGATGGGGGATACCGTTGATATGCTCGCGCGTCATCCCGATGTCACAGGCGTTCTGCACAGCTTCAGCGGAAGTGCGGAGACTGCCCGTCAGTTATCGGCAAAAGGCTGGTACATCTCGTTCTCGGGACCGCTGACGTACAAAAATGCCGCAAAGGTGAAGGAAGCCGCGCTGATCGTTCCGGAAGACAGGATTCTGATCGAGACCGACTCGCCGTATCTGCCGCCCGTTCCGCACAGAGGCGAGATCAACTACTCCGGATTCATGAAGCATACCTGTCAGGCAGCAGCAGATATACGCGGAAAATCGTTTGACGAAATGGCTGCGATCACATCCGCCAACGCCAGACGCTTCTTCGCAATATAATTAAATACTGCCGTAATCAGTAATTAAGTTTTGCTCGAGCTTTTTCAAAAGCTCGCAGGGTCTCGGGACAGCGTCCTGAGTCGAGCTCGCAAGCTCGAAACACCCAAGACGTCCGAAAAAGTTCTTCTTTTGGTGCTGT
>CAZPPN010000270.1:2905-3181 GCA_964588425.1 uncultured Ruminococcus sp.
ACCATGTATCACCAAATATTTCAAGCTAAAAAATACCCTCGACATAATTATTTTGTGCAGTCTTCAATGATAAGTTTCACAAATCTCAAAAAATAAAGAAGCTAGTAAAAGCAAAAGGCGTGTCGCATTTATATATAAGAATGTAATTTGCAACACGTCCTTTTTAATTTCAAGGATAAAGCTCAACTTTTTCTCATTTAGCTAGGAGAAAAAGTAGCAAAAAAAAGGTGCTGTTGACAAACAGCCACCAAAGAGACCGATAAAGCATATCCGCAA
>CAZPPN010000271.1:0-3178 GCA_964588425.1 uncultured Ruminococcus sp.
CTGTCTGTCGAGATATCGGCGAGAGCTGGAGTGTTCTTCAAGCAGGATAAGCGGCTGCTCTGACATCTCCTGCCATGTGTAGGACGGTTTCATGTCGTACTCGCTTCCGCAGACAAAAATATCGTGAATCTCAAGGCATGGCTCGATGCACAGCTCGTCATCCTCAGCCGGAAGATTTACGAACGCAAGCTCGGCTTTTCCCTCTTTGACAAGCTGGAGCATATGGTACGAATACGAATTCGCCATTTCAATATGGATTCCGGGATATGTCTCGTGGAATTTCTCGAGATACGGCAGGAGATAATGGCTCGTGATCGTGTCACCTGCGGCTATACTCAGTGATCCGCTGTCCATGTGGTGCAGGCGTGCAAGCAGAGTTTCCCCCTGCTCGATAGTCTGCAGTGCGCTCTCGACCTTTTGGAACAGCATCATTCCCTCTTTCGTCAGCGTCACTCCTCTGCGCGAGCGTGTAAACAGTTGGGCGTTCAGATCCTGCTCAAGCTGACGGATACACTGCGAGATCGCGGACTGTGAAATATAGAGATGACTCGCTGCTGCGGAAAACGATGCGTAGCGCGCTGTTTCATAAAAAATACGGTAGTAATCCAGCTTAGTTTTCATATAAGCTCTCCTTATTACTGTTGTAAGTTTTATCTGCTTTACTAATGTTTATATTTGTATTATAATAAGAGTGATAGAAAAAGTCAATAACTTTGGAGGAGATTTTTTTATGGAAAGAAGAACCGGTACAATTTCAAGAGGCGTTCGTTGTCCCATCATCCGTGAAGGCGATGATATTGCAGCTATCGTTGCAAACAGCGTACTCGAGGCGGCTCAGATTGAAGATTTTGAACTCAGAGACCGCGATGTTGTTGCGGTAACAGAATCCGTCGTAGCACGCGCACAGGGTAACTATGCATCAGTTGACGCTATTGCAGAAGACGTAAAAACAAAGCTCGGAGGCGAAACTGTCGGCGTAATTTTCCCCATCCTCAGCCGCAACCGTTTTGCTATCTGTCTCCGCGGTATCGCAATGGGAGCAAAAAAGATTGTTCTCATGCTCAGTTACCCCAGCGACGAAGTAGGCAACGCGCTTGTTTCCCTCGATCAGCTTGACGAAGCAGGCATCAATCCTTACTCCGATGTACTCACAGAAGCAAAATACCGCGAGCTGTTCGGTCAGAATCTGCATCCGTTCACAGGTGTTGACTATATCCAGTATTACGGCGATGTTATCCGTTCCTGCGGTGCTGAAGCTGAAATCATTCTCGCAAACGATCCCCGCGCAATTCTGAACTACACAAAGAATGTTCTCAACTGCGACATCCACAGCCGTGCTCGTACAAAGCGTATCCTCAGAGCGGCAGGTGCTGAACGTGTTGTTGGTCTTGATGAGATCCTCAATCACTCCGTAAACGGCAGCGGCTTCAACTCCAGATACGGTCTGCTCGGCTCCAACAAGTCCACAGAAGACACAATCAAGCTCTTCCCCGAGGACTGCTTCGATCTCGTAAGCGACATTCAAGACAAGCTCCTCAAGGGATGCGGCAAGCATATCGAAGTTATGGTATACGGTGACGGCGCATTCAAGGATCCCGTAGGTAAGATTTGGGAACTCGCTGACCCGGTAGTATCCCCCGCATACACAAAGGGACTCGAAGGCACACCGAACGAACTCAAACTCAAGTATCTCGCTGACAACGATTTCGCTGATCTCAAGGGTGAAGAACTCAAGAAGGCTATCGAAAACGCGATCCGTCAGAAGGGTGACGACCTCGTAGGAAGCATGGCATCCCAGGGTACAACTCCCAGACGCATCACAGACCTCATCGGTTCTCTCTGCGACCTCACAAGCGGCTCCGGCGACAAGGGTACTCCCATCGTTCTCGTACAGGGCTACTTCGACAACCTCACAGACTGATTTTAAGAAATCAATATCAAGGACGGTTCATCAAGGATCGTCCTTTTACTTTTTTCAGGGCAATCGCTTACGAAATTTTTGAGGGAAACTTTTGAGAAAAGTGTCCCTCAAACTCCTTTCAAAACCTTTTAAACTGGGATGAAATGGATATAGTCTGTGCAATTCCGGTGCATCAAATATGGAAATACAAGCCCTGAGAAAACCGTTCGCGACCTCGTTACCTCGGCACAGCGGGATGTTTGGTTTGTAATTATAATCCAAAATCCGTAAGCGATTGCCGTGGCCTATTCCCACAAACCTCTTGTATTCCCGATCAAATCCTGCTATAATTATTAAATACACAAATGTTAATTTCAGAAACTATTCTTGAGGTTCATTATGATTTTTGGAAAACACATCAACAGATACTATCTGAAATACTCGCTCTGGCTGATATTCGGACTTGCATCTCTTGTGGCGGTCGATTATCTCCAGCTTGTGATACCGAATCTGTATCAGATGGTCATCAACGGAATGAACAACGGATATGTCGTGATCGACGGCGCAGAGACCGCGTTTGACATGACCTTTCTGCTTGAGCGGATCTGTATGCCGATGGTCGGGATCATCCTCGCTATGGTTTTCGGGCGATTCATGTGGAGAGTCATGTTTTTCGGTGCCGCTATACGTGTTGAGGAAGACCTCAGAAACCGTATGTTCGACAACGCGAAAAATCTCAGCCGTGAGTATTATCAGGTGAACAAGGTCGGCAATCTAATGAGTCTGTTCACGAACGATCTCGACACGGTTCAGGAATGCTTCGGCTGGGGCATCATGATGTTCTTCGACGCGCTTCTCCTCGGTGTTCTCGCCGTGGTGAAAATGTGGAACATGGATCATCTGCTCACTATTCTTTCGATGATTCCGATGGCGTTTCTTCTCGCGTCGGCTACGATCGTCGGAAAATCCATGATGCGGAAATGGGATATCAGACAGGAAGCATTCTCCAAGCTGTCCGATTTCTCCCAGGAGAGCTTCTCGGGAATAGCAGTCATCAAGGCTTTTGTCAAGGAAACAAAAGAGCTTATGGCGTTCCGTGATCTCAACCGCGAGAACGAAGACGCAAATATCGCCTACACCAAAGCATCGGTTCTGCTCAGAATCATGGTTACCCTCTTTGTCGAAAGCGTCATCTGCGTCATTCTCGGCTACGGCGGATATCTCGTATACAACGGCAGATTCAATGCCGGTAAGCTTGTGGCATTCATCGGATACTTC
>CAZPPN010000272.1:0-3142 GCA_964588425.1 uncultured Ruminococcus sp.
GGTGAAACCCTGAGCCGACCTCGCAAGCTCGGAACATCCAGGACGTCCGAAAGAGTTTTTCTTTTTTCTCCTTTATCGAGGAGGAAAAAAAGTAGCAAAAAAAGAGGAACCCCCTCGAAGCATTGGGCGTTTCGAGCTTTGCGAAGCTCGACAAGGGCTTTGCCCCTTGACTGAGGAGCTGCGCATCCTCGACAAACTTTTGAAAAAGTTTGATCAAAACTTTTTTGCGGGCGTTCGTTTTGGCAAAACTTTATATGGGTGCGTGCGTGTTCTTTTTTTGTTTTCTTCACAAATAATACTTTAATTTTTCTTCAGAATATATTATAATGTATATTGGAATATAATAAGCATCAAATAACAGCATTTTCATCGGAGGTGCGCATCAATGAACGACTCCAAAAAACGTGTATCCGTAGACATCTGCGGCAATTCTCTCACCCTTATCACAGACGAAAGCGAGGATTTCGTCTCTCTCGTGGCTGAGACCCTCGACGAAAAAATGAGATCCCTCACAAAAAATAATTTCCGTATCTCCGCCCTCGACGCCGCGCTCCTCTGTGCAATCGACGCAACAGGCGACCGTCTCAAGTCGGAAAAACGCATCCGCAATCTCGAAGCCCAGCTCGCTCTGTACGAGTCCAATATCGCCGCGCTCCGCGAACAGGTTGATTCCCTCTCGCCCGATGCAGCCGACGAATCCGACGCACCGAAGTCTGCTCCTGCCGAAACTTTCGGACGCGAGCTTGGTGAAGTCAGCGGTGCCGTATCGCATGAGGACAAGATAAAAGCACTCGAAAAATATCTCGAAAACAAGAAGAACTCCCCCTCCGTATCAAGCGCGAAATCACGTGAGGAAAAGATCAAGTACATCGAGTCTCTCCTGCGCGGAAACGGATCGGGAAATGAATAATGGCTGAAAAAATCAAACTTCCCGAGCTTCTCTCGCCTGCAGGATCACAGGAAAGTCTCCGTGCGGCTCTCGCGGGCGGTGCTGACGCTGTATATTTCGGCGGATCGGCATTTTCCAACCGTATGCGTGCGAAAAACTTCACGGATGACGCGCTTGCCGATGCCGTAAAGCTGTGCCACGACTGCGGAGCGAAGGCTTATATCACGGTAAACACACGGATCCGCGACCGCGAGATGGACGATGTTCTGCGCCTGTGCGAGGTCGTACTCGGCGGCAAAGAGAAATGCGACGCGATCATCATGGCTGACTTCGGTCTTGCGCGTGAAGTAAAATCGAGATTTCCCCACGCCGTTCTGCACGCGAGCACGCAGACTTCCCTCTCATCCCACTCAGACTGTGCGGAGCTGTCGAAAATCGGCTTCTCACGGCTCGTTATTCCGCGCGAGATGTCATACGCCGAGATCAGATCGCTGAACGACAGCTGTGTCCCTCTCGGATTCGAGACGGAAATGTTCATCCACGGTGCGCACTGCGTTTCATGCTCGGGGCAATGTCTGATGTCGTTCATCATGGGCGGACGAAGCGGAAACCGCGGCGAATGCGCTCAGCCGTGCAGACTGCCTTACAAATTCCATGACGGCAGAAACGAGAATAGCGGCTCTCACGGCGGCTATCTCCTCTCGCTTGCCGATATGTGTCTCGCAGGCAGGATAACCGATGTGATCTCCTCGGGTGTATCGTCTCTGAAAATCGAAGGCAGGCTCAAGAGCGCACCGTATGTATTCGGTGTGACGAAGATCTACCGCACACTCCTTGACGGACAGCGGAACGCAACCCCCGACGAGATACGCGCGCTTGGCGATCTTTTTTCCCGCGGATTCACGGACGGGTATTTTACGAACAGATACGCCGCAATGAAGGACGTCTCCCCCGAGAAATCCGACAAAACGGCGAAAAACAGCAAATCACAGCAAAGCGGCAGAAGCGATGCACGACTGTCCGAAGTTGTCTCCAAAGCGATCGGCGAGAGAATCGCATCGGTTCGCGAAAAGCGGCTTTCGGGCGAAGGATCGACTCCGCTGACAGGCGAATTCACTCTCCGCGCCGGCTCTCCTGCGATATTCACGCTCTCATGCGGCGAAGTATCAGCATCAGCCGAAGGGGAGATCCCGGGGAATGCAGTCGGGCGAGCGCTTGACGGTGAATCTGCATCACGGAATCTGACCAAACTGGGCGGAACGGGGTATTCTCTCTCGCCCGACGACATAAAATTCGACATAGCTGACGGTTTATGGCTTCCTGCGTCCTCGCTGAACGATCTGCGTCGGCGGACTGTGGAAAAGCTCGCGAGTGCGATAAATCCTGACGGAACAAGCAGTGAAAAATGTTCATCCGCAGAAGAAGAATCGGTATCACGTGCGTACAGAGCCGAGCGCAGACAGGTGAGACCCGAGGTATGCGCGATGTTCTGCGAATCCCCCATCACGGAAAGCGATCCGGGAGCTGTACTCGTGCTCTGCGCGAAGTTTGACAGGATTTACGCACCGCACGCAGTGATCGGCAGGCTGAAAGAAATCGGTATGGATACGGGCAAGTTATGTGCGATTCTGCCAGTGCTGTTACCCGATGACGGTGAAGCTGAAAGAATACTCGGCAGCTTGAAGGCGCACGGGATCAGCCGCGTACTCTGTCACACGATCGGGCAGGTTTCGCTTGTTCGCTCATATGGTTTTACACCCGACATATCGTACCGTGCGAACATCACGAACACCTCGGCTGCTGAATACTACCGATCCCTCGGATGCGAGTCGGTGATGCTGTCTCCCGAAGTGAGCGGAGGTGCGTACAAGGCGATGGGCGGAGGTGCGATTATCTACGGACGTTTGCCGCTCATGACGCTTGCGAGGTGCATAATCAGCGGCGGAAAATGCGCGAGGGGCAACATTGGCGGACGTATATGCTCGGGCAGGTCTGTGAAATCTCACGAATGCCGCGGTTATTTAGTGGACCGCATGGGAGAGCGTTTTCCCGTATTCGGGCAGGCTGACTGCATGAATGTGGTATACAACTCGACGGTCAACTATGTCGGGGACTGCATGGAGCAGGTGAGGGGGGCTGAGCAATACTGGTTCGTCTTCACCGATGAAGATGCGGGTACGGCGGCGGATGTAATGGACAAGTTCGGCAGGCGCGCTCCGCTTGGCACGAATGTACGCAGGATTTGAGTGGGTA
>CAZPPN010000273.1:0-3135 GCA_964588425.1 uncultured Ruminococcus sp.
TCCTCGTCCAGCAGAGCTTCGGGTTCGGTCTCCGGCTCGGTTTCCGGTTCGGTCTCCGTTTCAGACTGCGGTTCCGTCTCAGGCTGATTCTCCGACGCCGGGGAATTAACAAATGCACTCTCATGTGCCGCGGGATCAAGTGTCTCTTCCTCTTCAAGCAGCTCGATTGCGGCGTCAAGGGCGTAATTTATTACATCTTCTTCGCTGCACGATGTCAGTCCGAAGAGTGACAGCAGCATCAGAGCTGAAAGAATCAGTGACAAATACTTTTTCATAAAGTCTTATTCCTTTTAATATCTATTTAAGGCAATACCGTATGGTTCTGGTGGTACAGTTGCGCTGTGGATTTTTCGGCAATTGAGAAAGCAAGAGTAAATCCTCTGCTGACGAAATTTGTGAAGGTTGACGGAAAAGATGCAAGCAAATGTGCCGCCAAGGCGTAAGCCGGGAATTATGCGGTATTGTCTTAATACTTCAGTCCGAATTCTTCATTCAGGAGATTGTTTGCTCTATCGGCGGCGGACTTGTAGTATTTTTCAAGATCGTTCGACGCGGCGCATTTTCTGACGAGCTTATATGTCGCATCGGCAATTGCTGAATACTTGTTTCCGAATGCGAGAGCAAAATCAAACGATGCCGTATCGAGGATGATGCTCAGCATTTTTGTGGATCCGTTGTCGCGCAGGGTATTGATCATGCTATAATTGACGTATTCATCGTGGATATATCCGTAAGATGCGGCGTTGAGTGCAGATAGCGTCATAGCGGCAAACTCAGCGTTCGTATGATTCTTCGGGATCGCGAAAACAAGCTCATTATTGGCGATGAGTGTTTTATAGTCGTCCTTGATTTCGCCTTTCGGGATCGGGAGAAGTCCCCACTCGGTTTTCGAATTTGTGAGCCACGACATGACGTACAGATACTCCACAAGGAAAGCTGACTCGCCGTTTGAGAATATTGCCGCCGCACCTGCTGTGGAATCCGTGATCGAGCGGTTATCGTTGTATATTTTCGCGAGAACATCCATTGCATCCTGCGCGCTCTCGACGGTGAAGCCGATCTGCGGCACTTTGCGTCTTTCCGATGCCACGAAATCAATATCGAAGGATTTGAAAACGAGGTCAGGGAGTCTCTGCGCGTTGTTCTGCGATGTGACGGAGTAATAATTCATACCGCTCTCGCCGCCGTTCAGCTTCTTTACCGATTCGGTACAGAGGAGCAGTTTATCCCATGTCCACTTTCCGTCTTCCGCCCATTCGTACACGACTTCCTTTTCGATTCCCGCAGACTCAAGAAGAGTTGTATTCATATAAACCGCAGAGAACGAAGACGGGGAGATCGACGCATCCCCTGCAATGGCATATGTCGTATATCCGCCAGACGCCATATCGGAAGATTCCTGATAGAAATACGGCTGTTCAAGATCAAAAAACGGGACCGAGCGCATATTCAGCAAAGTATTCTCCGCTCTGTACGTACCGATCTGATAAATCGGAAGCATCATGAGATCCGTGTAGTATGTCTCGGCAGCGATGGCGTTCTTCACTTCTGTCAGCATATTGTCCGCCGTGTCAACTGATGTGATGAGCTTGACGTTCAGTTTCTCTTCGACAATTCTGTTTCTCTCAACCGCAAGGCGTGATACTGCTGATGTAGTATCCTGCGGCGCGATGTAATCCGATGACGGTGTTGTTATGAAGAAAACCGCTCCGTCGTAATCCCGTTTCGGAAGGCTGTCGAGGTATTCCATTGCAAGCTCGATTCCGCCTCCGTCATCCTCATATTTAACATACGGCTCAGAGGTTTCTCTCTCCGTACGGTTTGTATCGGCACTGCTCTCATCCGCATATCCCGTCTCGGTCTCGTCAGTCATGTCGTTTACGATGATAAGTCCGCACGACTGAAGAAAGAGAGTTATTGCGGTAAGTGCGAGCGCTGTTATTCTTCTGTAATTCATTATAGCTCCAATCAAGTTATGATCTGATATCGAATAATGTTGTATTATGTTTTTCCGGCAAGTTTATTATATAACAATTCCCTGCCCGAATCAATTACATATTGTTAATAATTCCGCCACGCAGATGGCAGAATACGGTTTCCCGTCCATGGAATATATTACCGGTTAAAATTCCGTACCATATGTGGTATAATCTTATAGTACCGTCCCCCACGAAAAAGATACTGACAAAAACAAACGGAGGAACAAATGAAACATTTTATCAGACTTTTAATCTTGTCCGCAGCATTTATGACAGCATCGAATTTCATGGCAGCAGAGGCAGCGGCTTACGGAAAACCGGATACGGATGACGGATATTCCATCTGTGTCGACGGATTCGACTACGACGGCGAGGCATTCACATACAAAAGCACGGCGTATGTCTCGCTGAGGGAGTTTGCCTGCATGGCTGACAATTCCGTGGTCACATGGGATGAATCGACGCACACGGCTTATGTGACAACCGACTCGCTTGAACTGTCAGCACGTGAGTATTCAGCCTACATAGAAGCGAACGGACGCGTTCTCTGGTGTGAGAACGGACTGTTCACCGACGACGGGATCCTGTATGTTCCGCTGAAAGCCGCAGCACAGGCATTCGGGTTCGACTCGCATTACTCAGCCGCCGAGCATCGCACATATCTGACACGCGAACGCGGCGCGATCGAGCACGGTGACGAATTCTACAACTCGGACGACCTGTACTGGCTCGCTAAGATCATACACGCGGAATCTCAGGGCGAGCCGTTCCTCGGAAAGATGGCTGTCGGAAATGTGGTTCTGAACAGAGTCGACGACAGCAATTTCCCGGACACGGTCTATGATGTGATCTTCGACAGAAAGAACGGTGTGCAGTTCTCCCCCGTCGCAAACGGCATGATCAACGAAGAAGCCGGAGCAGAATCCGTAGCCGCCGCGAAGATCTGTCTTGAAGATGTAAGTCTGTCGGACGATATCCTGTACTTCCTGAACGAAAAACTCGCGACAAATTTCTGGATAGTGCAGAACTGCCGCTTTGTCATGTCAATCGGCGGTCACGACTTCTACGCGCCGTAAGCTAGTCGGTCCGGATGGCTTTGATTTAAACACCTCAGGGAAAACTTTTTTGAAAAAAAGATTTTCCCCGAACCCCTTTC
>CAZPPN010000274.1:0-3118 GCA_964588425.1 uncultured Ruminococcus sp.
CGGTTCATTGCGGTGAGCATACGGTCGGAGATGAGCTGGATCGGGATGTCGATGTACTTTACAACTCGTGGGTTGTTCCTGATTTCTTCAACAAGCTCGTCCGTGATCTTGTCCGGATAGCAGTAGAGAAGTCTGATCCACGGGATGTTAGTTGCCGAGCAGATGCCGCGGATGAGTTCGGGAAGCTCGTACTTTTCGTACAGGTCGATTCCGTAGGCGGATGTGTCCTGCGCGATGAGGTTCAGCTCCTTTATTCCGAGAGCGTCGAGCGCTGTTGCTTCCTCGATGATGTCACGCATTGTGCGGCTTCGCATTTTGCCTCGGATTGACGGGATCGCGCAGTATGTACAGCGGTTGGAGCAGCCTTCGGCGACCTTGAGGTACGCCATGTGGTCGCCTGTTGTGATGATGCGCTCGCCGCCGAGGTCGGATGTTTCCTTGTCGTCGAAGCAGGCGTATTTTGCGGCGGATTTTTTGCCTGCGTTTTTGATGACGGAATCGACGGCTTCCACGATTTTATGGATGCTTCCGACTCCGATGATTGCGTCAACTTCCGGCAGCTCGTCGAGGATCTGTGTCTGATATCTTTCGGCGAGGCAGCCTGTTACGACGATTCCTTTGAGTGTATGGTGTTTCTTGAGCCAGCCGGTATCGATGATATTATCGATTGACTCCTTTTTTGCGCTCTCGATGAATGCGCAGGTGTTTATGATAACGATATCTGCGTCGGTTTCCTCGGGTGTGATTTCGTAACCTGCGTCGAGGAGATGCTTGAGCATGATCTCGGTATCGCAGAGGTTTTTCGAGCAGCCGAGGGATATGAATCCGACTTTTGTTTTCTTAGCCATGGAATATGGTCCTCCGTGGGTGTGGTTTGTGAAGGGGGAGTTGGGGAAGTGCAAATTATCAGTTCTTCTTTTTTCTCTCTTTAGCGAGAGAAGAAAAAAGAAGCAAAAAAGAGAGAACTTTTTCGGACGGCTTGGGTGTTCCGAGCTTGCGAGCTCGGCTCAGGACGCTGTCCCGAGACCCTGCGAGCTTTTGAAAAAGTTTGATCAAAACTTTACCGATGACAAAGTGAAGCTATGATTTGGGTTTTCTTATCACGTTGAAGATTTCGCCGGGGGTGAATCCGAGTCTTACGAGTGCGGCGATTTTTTTCTGCTGCTTGGCTCTCGGCATCTCTGCGATATCGGGGCATTTATGCTCGATATTATACAGAAGTGCGTCCCTGTAATCTTCATCCGGAATCTCTTCAGCGGCATTTTTCGCGGCGTCCGTCGGATATCCGTGAGACACGAGGTACTCGACGATCCTGCGCTTGCCGTAATGCTTCGTTCTCACGGCAGTCAATGCGTAGCTTCTGCACGACTCGTCTTCATTGAGGTAGCCTTTCTTCATCAGCAGTCCGACAGCGTGAGATGCGGCATTTTCGGAGAAGCCTTTCTCTCTGAGCCGTCTTGTCAGAGTTTTCGCGCTTTTATCGGACGACGACAGCATTCTCGCGGCGGTTGTGAGGCAGGAAGTTCGCTCGTCTGCCGCTTTCATGAGGTCGTAAAGTTCTTCGGTGACCTCGTCAAGCTCTGCCGGGATTTTTGAGAGGCTTCGGCACAGGCGTTTCCATTCTCCGGCTGACAGGGTGAAGATTTCCTCTCCGCTGCCCATCGAATTTGCCGCAATGACTGTGACCGTGCCGTTCTTTTCGATCAGGTCGATTATTGATTTGATGAACATCACTCATCCACCGTCCCGTTGTCTACATGGTGGAACACGACGAACTGCGATCTTGAATCGGGGATAACGTCGGGTTCGCATGAGGTGATGATGATCTGCCGTGCGGAATCGGGGGATGCGGTATCTGCGCCGAGTGAGTCGAGGATATAGCGCCGTCTTGACTCATCAAGCTCGGAGAAAACGTCATCGAGCAGGATTACGGGATATTCTCCGCCGAGGGAATTCGCGATCTCAGCTTCCGCCAGTTTCATTGAGAGGACGAAGCTGCGCTGCTGACCCTGCGATGCGTAGGTTTTCGCTTCCTTGTCGTTCAGGATAAGTGTCAGCTCGTCTTTATGGATGCCCCAGAGGGTAGAACCTGCGGCAATCTCGCGCTCGACATTGTTCATCAGCTTATCGAGCAGAGGTGTTTTATCGGGAGTTGAGTTATCCGACGCGAAAGAAGCGAACGGACGCGGCATTGATTCGGTCAGCGCGTGCGAGGTATATGTGAGCTGTGGGATCTCGCGGCCGCCCGTCATTCCTGCGAAATATTTGCCGACGGCATCGCTGAGATATGAGACGTACTCATTACGGTAAGCCGATATCCACGCGCCGTATTCGCTGAGCTGTTCGGCATAGACCGCCCATTCTTCACGGGTGACTCTCTCTCCGTCACCTGCGCGTTTGATAAGTGCGTTGCGTTCGGTGAGGATTTTTGTGTACCGCTTGAGATATGTGAGATATGCACCGGAGAGCTGGGATATTGCGATGTCGAGGAATGTGCGTCTTTCAAGCGGTCCGCCCGTGACGATCGTGAGATTTGCCGGACAGAACAGGACTGCACGGAAGCTGCCCATCATTTCCGATGTTGACGAGAGGGGCGCGCCGTTTCGGGTTACCCGTTTTTTGCCGGTCCGGGGGATCACCACTTCGAGGCGTGTATCGTTTTCGAACCCGTCACGGCGGAAGTCGATTGCCGCTGATGCGAACTGTTCACCGAAGCGGATGAGTTCACGTTCCTTTGCTCCTCTGAACGACCGGCCTCTTGCGAAGTAGTAGATTCCCTCAAGTATATTTGATTTTCCCTGCGCGTTCATACCCCAGAGTACGTTGATGCCCGGTTTCATTTCGATCGAGCAGGTGGGGATATTGCGCCAGTCGTGATAGGACACATGGGATACGTACATGGTTGTTCTGCCTTTGTGATAAAAAGGAATGAATAATGAATGATGAATAATTGTGGTGTATTTCAGAATCTTCGACCCTGAAATCGTTGTATAAAGTTCAACCGAACCGGAAGCCGACCGATCACTCCTTGACTCTGTATCCACGCTCGGTTTCTTCGAGTTCGATCAGGTGGGCGCGTTCGAGATTTCCGCCGTTGGGAGCATGGAGAGTCAGATAG
>CAZPPN010000275.1:0-3115 GCA_964588425.1 uncultured Ruminococcus sp.
CATTTGCTCCCGATTTTGCAAGAGCAAACGCCGCAGCTCGTCCGATACCTCGTGATCCGCCGGTTACGATTGCTGTCTGTCCGGATAAAAGTCCGGGTGTGAAAATGTTCATTGATTTACTCCGATCGCGGTCATTTCAGAGCAGAGAGAGCTGCGTCAAGTGTTTCTTTGTCCTGAACTGAGAATACCTTAACAGTCTTGTCGATTCGCTTGATGAGTCCTGCGAGAGTCTTTCCGGCACCGCACTCGATGAAAGTATCAGCACCGTCGCGGATCATTTCTTCGATAGTCTGCATCCAGCGAACGGGATTCTGCATCTGAGCGGCGAGATTGCGTCTTACATAATTTGTGGGTGAGTCGGATTCACCGTCGCCGTAGGGTTTTGCGTTCAGGTTTGCGTATACGGGTACAGTCGGAGCTGAGAATTCGTATTCTTCAAGAGTCTTGCCGAATACATCAGCCGCGCCTGCCATAAAAGGAGAGTGGAATGCTCCGCTTACAGGAATGTCGATGATGGAGCAGGGGATGCCTTCTGATTTTGCTTTGAATTCAGCGATAGCTGTCTTTGTGCCCGAGATTGCTGTCTGCGCGGATGAATTGTAATTTACCGGATATACATCGGGTATCGATGCACAGATTTCTTCGATTGTTTCGACCGGCATCTTCATTACAGCAGCCATACCGGGTTCATCCTTCATTTCTGCGGATGCTGAGTGCATTGCTTTCGCTCTCTCGATTACGATTCTGAAACCGTTTTCATGAGAATAAGTACCTGCATGAGCAAGAGCCGCAATTTCACCGAGGGAGAATCCTGCCGTCATGTCAGCGCGGATGCCGTTCTCTTCAAGCGCGAGAGCTGCTGCGAGATCGACAAGATAAAGACAGGGCTGTGTGTTTACGGTCTGTCTGAGCTCATCTGCGGAGCCTTCGAAGGACTGAGCCTTTGTGCCGGGACGGATTTCTTCCGCCATATCGTAGAGCTTCTGTACAGCTTCGGACGATTCATATAAGCTCTTTCCCATGCCGCTGTACTGTGCACCCTGACCGGCAAAAACAAATGCGATTTTTCCCATAATTCTGTGTCCTCCGTCGTATATCAGATAATGAATCTGCCGGCGTTTGAAAGGCAATCTTCAGCTTCACGGCAGATTTCGTCAATGATTTCCGCGCAGGTCTGCTTCTTTGTGATAAGTCCTGATATCTGACCTGCGAGATAACAGCCTTCCGATTCGTTTCCGTCAACTACGGCTTTTCTGAGCGATCCGATACCGAGGGCCTCAAGTGCTTCGTCGTCGATGTCGGTGTGTTCCGCTTTTGCGTATTTTCTTGAATAAGGAGTCTTGAGACTTCTTACGGGATGTCCGAGACGTCTGCCGGTAACGATTGTCGATGTGTCGGATGCTTTGAGAACAAGATCCTTGTAGTGGGGATGAACAGAGCATTCTTCCGCAACAAGGAAGCGTGTGCCGATCTGTACTCCGACAGCGCCGAGCATGAGGGAAGCAGCCATACCGCGTCCGTCACCGATACCGCCTGCTGCGATTACGGGGATCGAAACAGCCGAGCAAACCTGAGGAACAAGAGGCATTGTAGCCATCTCTCCGATGTGTCCGCCGGATTCACCGCCTTCAGCGATAACAGCGCACGCACCGCATCTTTCCATCATTTTGCCGAGGGCAGAGGAAGCAACAACCGGAATGACTTTGCATCCTGCGCTGACCCACTTTTCCATGTGAGCTGCGGGATTTCCTGCGCCTGTTGTGATTACGTCGATCTTTTCTTCGGCAAGAACATTCGCGACATCCTCGATGTGAGGACTCATCAGCATTACATTGACGCCGATCGGCTTTGATGTAAGACTGCGCGCGAGTCTGATCTGTTCGCGTACGAATTCACCGTCACGGCTTGCGGCGGAGATGATTCCAAGTCCGCCGGCTTCCGAGACAGCAGCAGCTAAACGTGCATCCGAGATGTGCGCCATGCCGCCCTGAAAAATTGGTACGCGTATGCCGAGAAGATCACATAAAGATGTGTGAATCATTCCGCTCAGCCCTTAGCTTCTTCGATCTTAGCGATGAGATCACCGACTGTGGAACCGATTTCGCCTACCTGAAGGGAAACGCCGAATTCGTCTTCGATGTCCATGAGGATTTCAACTGTTGTGAGGGAGTCGATACCGAGATCTGCGAGTGCTGTTTCGGGAGCGATGCTGTCAGCTTCTTCTCCGGAGTGGTCTGCGATAATTGTCTTGATTTTTTCGAGTGTCATGGTTTTGTCCTCCATAAATTGAATAAGAAATAAAATTGAATTTGTTTTTCTGAAATTTTGTTACCAGCGAATAATGCATCCGCCGCTTGATAATCCGCCGCCGAAAGCAGACAGCAGAACGAGGTCGCCGCTTTTCAGCTTTCCGGATCTGTTAAGTTCGTCGAGTGCGATCGGTACGCTTGCCGCAGCTGTGTTGCCGTATTTTTCGATATTGACAACAAATTTCTCGATCGGAATACCGAGACGGCGCGCAGCCATGCTGATGATTCTCATGTTTGCCTGATGAGGAACGATGTGATCGAGATCGTCAGAGGTGATGCCGAGCTTTTCCGTAAGCGATCTGACGTGATTTGACATTTCGTTTACAGCGAATTTGAATGTCTCCTGTCCTTCCATCTGTACGGTAGGAGAAATAGGCTCATTCTTGTTGAAGGGGGAAGTACCGCTGTAAGAGGGGATCTTGATAACTTCGTCACCGCCGTAGGTGTGGATCTCCGATGCGAGATAACCGTCACCCTCACCGAGTACCGCTGCTCCTGCTCCGTCTCCGAAGATTACACAGGTGCTTCTGTCACTCCAGTCAATAATCTTGCTGATACGCTCCGCTCCGACAACGAGAATGTGCTTGTATCCGCCTCTTGCGAAAAAACCTGCCGCACATTCAAGAGCGAAAATGAATCCGCTGCACGCCGAGCTGACGTCAAATGCGGGACAGGCTGCTCCGAGACGTCTCTGAAGTGCGCCTGCGGTGGATGGCGATACATCGTCGGGAGTGATCGTTGCTGCTATGATAAGATCGAGTGATTCCGGAGAAACACCGCTCATCTCAAGTGCGTTGAGAGCAGCA
>CAZPPN010000276.1:0-3113 GCA_964588425.1 uncultured Ruminococcus sp.
CTCATTATGGTCGGCAAGCCTCTTGCGGGAGTTGTCTACGGCGGTCGTGTGGCGGCACCTTATATATCAAATCTCATGAGCTACGTTCTTCCGTATATCGGAATCGAGCCTCAGTACACAACAGAAGAACTCGCCAAGCTCGACGTTACGGTTTCAAGCTACGTCGGCGCTTCGGTTGAAGACTCTGTGAATGACCTGAGCTGGCGCGGATTCACTTACGAGATCATCGGAAACGGTGACACAGTAACAGCACAGACCCCCGCCGCAGGTTCAAAAATTTCAAGCGATACCGGACTTCTGATCCTCTATACGGGTGATGAAGCTCCGTCAAACACAGTAGAAGTTCCATCGCTCATCGGTATGAGTGCGTACAACGCAAACAACGCCGCAGTATCCGCCGGACTCAATGTGACGTTCTCAGGATCGACAAACGGCACGACCGCTACGGTCATCACTCAGTCACCGACGGCAGGAACAAGAGTACCGAGAGGTACGATCGTTGAGATCGAGCTGAGACACCTCGACGGAACAGACTGATATAATCGCATAAAACAGCATAAAACACAGGATTTCCAAAACGGATAACGAAAGATATCACCGATATTCAGCGGAGGAAATCCTATGAAACTGAGTAAAATTCTCGAAGGATGCCCGATCAGCGGTCAGTTTGAAGACTGCGAGATCACGGGAATATCGTCCGATTCGAGAAAAACAAAGACAGGTGACTTGTTCATCTGCCAGAGAGGGCACAGATTCGACGGACATTCGTTTGCCGATGAAGCTCTCCGACGCGGCGCATCTGCCGTACTCTGCGATCACCCGGTCGGGGATGGCGGACAACGGATAATCATACCGGATACAAGACTTGCGGAATCTGCCGCGTGGAACAATTTCCTCTCACATCCGTGTGACGGTATGCTGAAGATTGCCGTGACCGGAACCGCAGGGAAGACCACAACCGCATTCGCGATCAGACATATCTTCAGAAGTGCCGGATACCGAGTCGGAATAGTGTCGACAACAGAAACTCTCGCGCAGGATACCCCGATAAAAATGGGTGACAACGGCGGATCATCCGTCAGCGATCTTGCAGGAGCTATGACGACACCGGATCCCGAATATTTCTTCGGTGCGGCGGCTGAGATGAAAAAGCTCGGATGCAATGTCATCATTTTCGAAGCGTCATCACAGTCTCTGGAGCTGAAAAAAACATCGGCAGTCATTCCCGATATCGCGCTGTTCACCAATATCTCCCCCGAACATCTCGATGCACATGGGGATATGGAGAAATACTTCGCCGCTAAATGCACACTGTTCCACGGCGTAAAAAAAGCGGTGATCAACTCGGATGACGCGATGGCGGTGAGACTCCCCGATATGTTCCCCGACTGCACATTCATACGGTGCTCAGCAGAGCCGTCCCGTGTGTCGGAATCGGATGTGTGCGCACTGAGATATCTGTCACGCGGAAGAGACGGCGTAGAGTATGTTTACTTTTCCGACAACGCTGTGTTCAGAATGAGATCCCCGATGATCGGACGGTTTTCCGTGTACAACACAATGCTTGCATCCGCTGCGGCAATCTCTTACGGGATTGATCCCATGACGGTCAAGGAAGCTGTGGAATCATTCACCGGAGCTGACGGACGGATGAAACGTGTGCGCCTGCCTGACGAAACAGCATACCCTGCTGTCTACATCGACTACGCGCATACGGAAAAGTCTCTCGAGAATGCGCTCCGTGCACTGAGGGAGATTACGGATGACAGACTCACCGTTCTTTTCGGATGCGGCGGAGAGAGGGATAGGACAAAGCGTCCGATGATGATGAAAGCCGCGCAGTCTCTTGCGGATTTCACAATCGTCACAAGCGATAATCCGAGAGGGGAAGATCCCGAGGCAATAATCGGAGATATCCTCAGCGGTGCGGATATAACAAAGCCGTATATCGTGATCCCGGACAGACGCGCGGCAATACGGTATGCACTTGAGATATCATCTGACAGAGATGCGGTGCTGCTTGCCGGAAAAGGCCACGAGAAATACGAGATAACATCGGACGGTATGCATCCGTTTGATGAAGAGAAGATCGTACTCTCGGCGGCGCGGGAGAAATTCCGGAATGGGTAAAAATCAAGATTAATAAAAATTGAAAATAGAGAAAATACATTGTGAGGCGTTCCTCGAGGGCGGGAGGTTAGAAAATGAGCGTAGAATTAAAACTGAAGACTTTTACACCGAATGAAATAGCGCGGGTTACCGGCGGCAGACTTGAGATATACGGAAATGCCGATGCCGAATCCGCACATAAATATATAGCCACATCTTCCGCAGAAGGAGGAGCAGGCGTAATATTCTGCGCTATCAAAGGACAGAACGCCGACGGAAACGACTATATCCCCGATGCACTCGGACGCGGATCATCCTGCTTTATCTGCCAGTATGTTCCCGATGATGCCAAAAACAGCGGAAAACCGTTCTGCGCAGTTGTCGTTGAAGATACAGTCAAGTCGATCGGAAAGCTCGCCGCGTATTACAGAGGTTTCAGCAAAGCGAAATTCATCGCAATCACGGGAAGCGTCGGAAAGACCACAACGAAAGAATTCATCTACGCCGTAGCGTCAGCCGCCTTCAAGACTCACAAGACTCAGGGCAACTACAACAACGAGCTCGGACTTCCGCTTACAATCTTCGGTATCGAACCCGATGATGCCGTTGCCGTTCTTGAAATGGGCATGAGCGCACTCGGTGAGATCGAATACATGACAAAAATCGCGCGTCCCGATATCGCTCTTGTAACAAATATCGGAACATCGCATCTCGCTTCCCTCGGAACACGTGAGAATATCTGCCGTGCCAAGATGGAAATCAGACTCGGACTTCCCGAGAACGGTATCCTTCTCCTCAACGCCGATGAACCTCTCCTCTGGGGACAGTGCGAAGTGCTCGAGAAAAAGCCTCAGCTCATGAGCGTGTACAACAGATGCGGAGACTACCGTGCGGTCAACATCAGACAGAAAGTCGACGGCATGGTGTACGATCTCATCTACGCGAACAAGGCTGTTACCAATGTCGAAGTACCCGCGCTCGGCAAGCATAACGTGTACAACTCA
>CAZPPN010000277.1:0-3082 GCA_964588425.1 uncultured Ruminococcus sp.
GATGTTGCCGATATCTGCGTCAGCCCAGTCGGGATTGATCGAGATGTACGCTGTTCTCGCGAGATAATCAAGAGATTTCGGGCACATATCGGGGGCATAGTCCATCTGAAGTCCCTGATTTGCTTCCATCTTGAACGGATCCATTGCAGGGCAGAGCGCGCCTTTTTTCTTCATGATCTGAGTCCAGCTTACGTAAACATGACGGTCAGCGTCGATCGGGATTGTAACGCCGATTCCTTTTTCGCGGCAGAGAGCTTCGAATGCGCGGCAGTCTTCGGTTGTTTCGAATCTGAGCGAGAGGGCAGTACCGCAGTCACCGGCGATGTCGTTAGAGGGCATCTGTGTATATTTTCCGCAGAGCTTAGCGTAGAGTGCATCTCTGTTGCGTCTGAGATCGCCGAGAATTCCGGGGAGTCTCTTGAGCTGTTCGCGGAGAATAGCGCCTGTGATGTCGGATACACGGAATTCAGTTCCGCCGAATACTTCTTCACTGATGCCATCGAGCTGATCGCCGAAGAATGCAACAGCGCTTGCGTCGTGATAAATGAGAGCGCGTTCGTAGATTGTACGGTTGTCGGTTATAAGAGCGCCGCCTTCACCTGATGTGATGATCTTGAAGTAGTTGAAGGAAAATGCGCCTGCATCACCGATAGATCCGAGAGCTTTTCCGTGATATGCACCGCCGTCTGCCTGACAAGCATCTTCAAGAACCATGATTCCGTACTTCTTTGCGAGAGCCATGATCGCATCCATATTTGACGGGAAGCCCATGATATGAACGGGAATGATCGCCTTTGTGTGAGAGGAGATCTTCTTTTCTGTGTCAACAACGTCGAGCGTGAGAGTTTCGTCAACTTCAGCTACCACGGGAATAGCTCCGCAGGCAGTAACGGCAAGAGCTGTGGCAATGTAAGTGTATGCAGGAACGATAACTTCATCACCGGGACCGACACCCATACCGATAAGTGCGGATGTAAGAGCACCGAAACCGGATGTCATGAGAAGCGCATATTCCGAACCTGTGTAATCCTTCCATTCTTTTTCAAAGTTGAGAACTTCCTTGCCGCTTCCGTTGATTTTGAAGAAGTCACGGCTGAGCAGGGTTCTGGCAACAGCATCAATTTCTTCCTGTCCTATTCTGAACATGATTTTTCCTCCGTTTATGTGATTCTTTATAATTTTTCGATAAGTCTGAGGTTTTCTTCAATGACAACCTGATCCGCATTGTTTACGAGAGTGAACGTACCGCTGTACAGGAAACAACCGACTTCATATCCGCCTCTGCAAAGCTGATCCTCTGTCGGGAGATAAGCATTGTATCCGTTGGCGTTTGAGAGGACAAGTGTATGCTCAAGCGGAGAGTATTTGCGGAGTCTGAGTGATGTTTCAGAGAAGATTTCAAAAGGCATCGGAACCATAACAACATTTCCGATTGAAAAGACTGTCTGCGGAATGATGTAATCCGTGAGATGATCAGCTCCCGAGAGATAGACTTCTTCGACGGATTTATAGTGCGTGTACTCAAGCTGAGACAGATTTATGAGCTTTTCCGGTTCAACATATTCAGCGAGCTTTTTCTGAACATCTTCAAGCGTGGGAAGTGTCTTGAACGGGATTTTGATGTCTTCGGCAACAACACTGAGTTTTCCGGGAGTATAAGTGCCGAGTGCGCGGTATGCCGTATAAGCATCGAGTGCCGCGACACCGCCGAGTTCTTCGACATAGCGAATATCTCCGGTAGTACCGCCGTTTGTGAGACGGGGACCTACATCTCCCAGTGATCCGTTGATATATGTAGTAAGGATTCCCGTAACGTTTTCAAGTCTGTCGACCATGATGCCGGACCAGTCGCGTGAAATCTCATGGTTGCGTCCTGCTGCAGTTCCGTGGCATCCGTAATGGATAATATTTACGATACCTTTTTTGTCGGATACACGGCGGAGTGCAATCAATGTCATGTTCGGATCAAAACATCCCCAGGGGTTCTGACCGAAGGTAATGCTGTTGTCACGTTTGTGCTCACGGCGATTTATGCCTACCTTCGATTCAACCACGCTGACAGCGATTTCTGCTTCTTCAAGTGAACCGAGAGCGTCTGCAGTAACCTTGATGAAGGCGGGAATGAGGATCGAATCAACATATTCACGGTCAATATCACCCCAGCCGGCCATACCTGCAACATTGGGCGCAGAGTGGGTATGAGTTGCCGCAATAATGAGATTTGATGCCGGGATGGAGTACATTTCGCCGAGCATTGAGCGCACATTGTTTGAAAGTTCTGTCTGGAAATCCCCGACAGTTACCGAATAGAGCACAACTGTGTCATTGCCTTGTCTGAAAGCAACTGCGGTAATATCGAGCGGATCGTGTACTGATGTGCTCACAACGTCCGGTGCATAGCCATAGAGCTTTGTCCCGATCGGCGGAGTGATATCTGCACGCGCGGCACCTGCATAGAATTTGCTGTCCATAATAATTCCTCCATTTGTATTTTTATATAACATTTGTCAGGAGTTTTCCTGATCGTTTTCATCAGTATCGTTAGATAAATAAGCTATTGCCGCCCCGGATTTTACGGCAGTCCTCAGCTCGCGCGGAGTATAGCCGAATGCTTCTCTGATTAGCCGAGAGAAAGTTTTCGGCTGAGGAATACCGACAGAATCTGCGATAACGTAAATCGGGAGATCGGTGTCTTTCAGCATAGAAACTGCTGCTTCAAGCCGTGAGCGGTTCAGATAACGGTGGAACGATATTCCGACAGCCTGTTTGAAAAGCTGACAGAACCGTGTTTTTTCATATCCGATAAGCGCGGCGGCATAGTCGACTGAGATAGGCTGGCTGTAATTTTCGCGTACATACGACAGAACCGCCTGAACAGCAAGCATTGCCTGAAGCTGACGGATCTTTTCGCCCGAATTTGCGACCATCTCCATGTTTTCGGCAAGTATCGCGGCAATCTCAAACAGACATGACGACACTTTCATTCTCATGATCATGCTGGACGGAGAGTCATCTTCAAGGGTGTAATCATGCAGATTTTTTTCTTCAGCCAAACGCAGAAATACTTCTTCGAGCCGATTAA
>CAZPPN010000278.1:0-3067 GCA_964588425.1 uncultured Ruminococcus sp.
AAACGGTGGTGGTCAGCCCACACAGCCTGCATCTGTACGCAATACAGTTGATCTCAAGGCTCTCCGTGCATCTGTTCTCTACAAGGCAGACGCAGAAAAGCTCGAGTACAGAAAGTCCCACGAAAACCCGCTCGTTAAGAAGGTATACGAAGAATTCCTCGGCGAACCCAACTCTCACAAGGCTCACGAGCTTCTCCATACACACTATGTAAAGCGCGGACTTTAATTCACGGACAGGCTTTTGTAACTGATTAATGAAATTCCCCCGTTGTTTGCTCCTTTTTGAGGCGGATGACGGGGGATCTTTTTGCGATTCCGGCGGAAACGGTTGAGATCGGGACGGAATTGGTGTATAATTATGGTGTGTTGTAAAATAACAGATCGGAGAGGCGTATGAACGACAGAATTTTAAGAGTTGCACCGGCTGAGGAATGGACAGCAATGTTCGACAGAACCGGCGAGAATGACGTGACATGGCTCGGTGCTGACGGGATCTATACAATACCGGTGAACGGAAATGACAGACTCGGCAGTGCAGATGACAGCTCGCGGACGTTTTTCGTGTTCAGCGATACTTTGATGGGCGTGTCGGATAAGGATGGTCGGTGCGTTGCTGTATCGAGAATGCATAATCACACAGCCGCTCTGCTTGATGGCAAAACTCCCGCCAGAGACGCGATCCGCTATATTTACGGTTACAGAGCGAGCCGTGATCCGGAGCGTAACCTCTTCGACAAAGAGCTGTGGCTGTTCGACGGAGTGTGTGTCGGTGATAAAATCTATGTTTTCGGATTCCCACAGAAAGATTGGAAGCCGACAAGGATTGACATGATTACCGTGCCGATCGTTGACGGTATGCCGAGATGTGAGGAATATACCGCGATCGAGGGTGTTGAGGAGCTGATCTGCATTGAGGACGATTATCAGTACGCGTTCGGTATCGGAATCACGCCGAATACTGCTTCTGCCCATGCTCCCGATCCGGACGGATATATCTATTTCTACGGATATCGCGATGCTTTGAAAGAATTCAGCCGTAAGGATCTCATTGTCGCAAGAATCTCGGAAGATAAATTCCCCGATTTTTCCGAACTCAGATACTGGAACGGCTCGGAATGGACGGCTAATATAAGAGATTGTGCGCCGCTGATCAGACGTGTGTCGTGCGAGATGAGCGTAACACCGATCCCGTCGGGAAAGCAGGCAGGGAAGTATATCGCTGTGTTTACACTCGACTGCTCGTCGCCTTATGTAATGTACTCGATCGGCGCGTCACCTGTCGGACCGTTTGAAGAACCCGTGTGTTTCTATGAGACGCCTGAGCACGGAACTCTCAGCGCGAGCGGAAAGAATCAATTGTACACATACAACGCCAAAGCGCATCCGCATCTTTCGGACGGCAGCAGACTGCTTGTGTCGTACAACAAAAATGTTTCCGATATGGGAGAACAGTACAGCGTCGACTATCACCCGGTTTTTCTGTGGCTGCATCTCGATGATACGGACGAAAAAATGTAAAAAATCATAAAAAATACTTGCATTATTATGGTGAGTGATATATAATTATAGTGTTAGTGATTAATAAAAATTATTTCACGGAGGAATTATCCAATGGAACAGGTTAGATACGGTGTTATCGGTATCGGTAATATGGGTACCGGACACGTCGAAAGATTAACAGACGGACGTATTCCCGGTGCTGTTCTCACAGCTGTTTGTGATATCAAACCGGAACGTCTCGAAGCAGCGCGCAATATTTGCGAAAAAAATAATGCTGGTGAAGTTAAGTATTTTGCAGACTCTCACGAGCTCATCACAAGCGGTCTCGTTGATGCTGTAATCATCGCGACACCTCACTACGACCACCCCGTAATCGGTATTGATGCATTTGAGAACGGTCTCCATGTTCTTTCCGAAAAGCCGATCGGTGTTTACACCAAGAAGATTTATGAATTCATGGATGCTGCAAAGAAGAGCGGCAAGGCTTTCGGTATCATGTACAACCAGAGAACAAGCCACTTCTATCAGAAGATGCGCGAAATGGTTAAGAACGGCGAACTCGGCGAACTCAAGAGATGCATCTGGATCATCACAGACTGGTACCGCACACAGGCATACTACAACAGCGGCGGATGGAGAGCAACATGGGCAGGTGAAGGTGGTGGCGTTCTTATCAACCAGTGCCCTCACAACATCGACCTTTGGCAGTGGATCTTCGGTATGCCCTGCGCTATTTTCTCCAACTGCGAATGCGGTAAGTACCACGACATCGAAGTTGAAGACGATGTTACAACAATCGCTAAGTATCCGAACGGTGCGACAGGCGTATTCGTAACAACAACAGGCGAATATCCCGGAACAAACAGACTTGAAGTTACAGGTTCCAAGGGTAAGCTCGTTTACGAAAACGGTACTCTCGTATTCAAGAAGAACAGCGTAGACGAACGTGAATTCACATTCAGCGCTGAAAACGGCTTCGCAAGAATGGACTGCGAAACAATCGAAATCGACGTACCCGGCGGTCACGGTGATCAGCACGACGGTATCGTAAGAAACTTCACAAACCACATCTTAAACGGCGAAGAACTTCTTGCTCCCGGTTACGAAGGTATCAACGGCCTTTCCATCTCCAACGCAATGATGCTCTCTTCCTGGACAGAAAAGTGGGTTGAACTCCCGAACGACGGCGAAGAATTCTGGGCAATGCTTCAGGAAAAGATCAAGACTTCCCGCCACAAGGAAGACGCAGGTATCGTATTCGATACAGCAGGAACATACGGCAACAAATAATTGAAATATTCACAAGGAGGCTTCGGTGGTATCATCAAGCCTCTTTTGTGTATGACTGATCAGGAGGCAGATCTATGTCAAACAAAACCATACTGATACTCTCCGACGGAATGAGACCCGATGCTGTGATGCAGTCAGGACATCCCGTTGCGAAGAGATTCTGTGAGGAGAGCCGCTTTACCATGACAGCGCAGACCGTGATGCCGTCTGTGACTCTGCCGTGCCATATGTCGCTTTTCCACAGCGTCCCGCCAGAGAGACACGGCAATCTTACAAA
>CAZPPN010000279.1:0-3066 GCA_964588425.1 uncultured Ruminococcus sp.
TTTCGGGGATATCGCCCTCTTCGCCTGCTTCACCGATGTCAATCTCATCGTCACCGTTATCTACATTTGCGTCGAACTTGTCGGATACAGCGCCTTCTTCACCGACATAAGCGATCCCGAGAGCGTTTGCGGCTTCGTCGAGATCCACATCAAGTGCAAGCGCATAGTTGACAGCTTCGACAGCGGCTCTTGAACTGAATGTCGCACCGGAAATACCGTCTGCATTTTCGCCGAGAACCGCAGATTCTTTGAGTCCGAGGAACTGGGAGAGGAACGAATCGCTCTGGATTTTTGTACCTACACCTGGTGTCTCGGAAATGCTGACTATTCTGATTCCGCTGATCGTGTGGTCTGCATCAACGCCGATCATAAATCCGACGTCTCCGTTATAACCGCTTCCGACCGCATTCACACAGTAGCCTGTTATAGTATCGTTCTTTACTGCGATATATACTGTCGATCCGTCGGCTGCCGTGAATTCCTCCGTGCTGTCGCAGTCCGGGAATACTTTCATGATTGCCGCACGGATCTCAGCAGCTTTGTTCTCAGCTATGATATCCTTGGTAATATTGTTGATGAACGCAAGCAGGAATGCCACGCAGGTACATATCAATGTAAGAGTAACAACGAGTCTGATAAGATATCCTGTTGAGAGCTCGTCCTCTTCCTTTGCTGCGGCTTTCTTCTTTTCAGGTTCTTTTTCGGTTGTTTGAAGAGATTCATTCACATCGCTCTCGGAAGAAATTTCATCTTCAGCCGAAACATCATCTCCGCCGATTTCGGGTTCGCTGTTGAATTCTTCCGAAATGAACTCTTCTTCGTTCACCTCAACATCGGTGCTTACATTGAGATTTTCGATGTTTTCCGGAGGGAGATGAGCTTTATTCTTTTTATTTTTCTTTGCCATTTGATCCACCTCCGAAACGCCTGGGCATTGTCGCTTTGTCGATATACCAGACAAGAAGATTCATTATAAGAATTGCGAAAGACACGCCTTCGTTATAGCTTCCGAAATAACGGATAAGCACCGTGATTGCTCCGCATCCTACCCCGAAGATGATTCTGCCTTTAGGTGTTACGGGAGATGTGGAATAGTCGGTTGCCATGAAGCACGCACCGAGCACAAGTCCGCCTGCCATAAGCTCATAGAACATAAAATCAAGAGCAACTCCGCCGTGCTGTGGGAACACGAATGTGAGAACAGCCACAGTTCCGAGGAATGCGACGGGAATATGCCATGTGATGACGCGTCTGATGAGAAGATAGATCGCGCCTGCTGCTATCAGAAGCGCAGATACTTCACCGATACATCCGCCGCGATTTCCGATGAGCATATCGAAAAGATTCACATCAGGCAGACTTCCCTGCTTCAGTGAAACGAGGGGAGTTGCGTGCGCCACGATATCTGTGTCAGCAAGTGTATTCGCGAAAGAATTGATCTGCGTGCCGGGTTCGGTGAATGTATTCATCTCAGCCGCCCACGAGAAGAGGAAAACTCTCGCCGCAAGCGCAGGGTTGACGAAATTCTTGCCGATACCGCCGAAAAGCTGCTTTACGATAACGATTGCGAAGAACGCACCGATAACAGGCATCCACAGCGGAACGGTCACCGGCAGATTCATTGCGATAAGCAGACCCGTGACGCAGGCTGAGAGATCTCCGACCGTGATCGGACGATGCAGAATAAACTGCGCCGCTGCTTCAAAGACAACGCATGACAGCACCGAAACAAGCGCTACCGCGACAGCACGCATTCCGAAAACGTACGCTCCCCACACAAATGCGGGAAGAAGCGCGATCAGCACGTCGAGCATGACAGTCGTTGTTGTCTCGGGACTTTTTATATGCGGTGAAGGTGACACGGTGAGAAAAGACGTCATTGTGATCTTCGGTGCCGCTTTCCTGCTTGTCACCTCTTCTGTACTGTTTACTTCGGGAGATGCCGCGGCTTCAGGATTCTGAGAAGGCATTTCCTGAACTGTTTTTTCGTTATTATCCATAAAATTTCTCCATCTGTCATTATCGGAAATCACTTTGTGCCGAGGGACGCGCGACGGGCTTTTTCCGTTTTAAGCGCTGATTTCGCAACACGGATATGCTGTACGATCTCAACTCCCGCAGGACAGTTATACGAGCATGATCCGCATTCGACACAACTCAGCGCGCCGTACTGTTCGCATCTCTCAAGGTCACCGATCTGTGAGAACTGCGCTATGTACATCGGCATGAGATGCATCGGGCAATTGTTGACGCATTTTCCGCAATGGATACAGGTCTGGGTCTGCACGCTCTTCTTTCCGAAATTCTCGGAGAAAAGAAGGATCGCACTTGTGGATTTTGTGACGGGCATTTCGATATCCCACTGAGCCATACCCATCATGGGACCGCCGTTGATCAGCTTTTTGACCTCTCTGACAAGTCCGCCGCAGTATTCCACGATCTCGGACACGCTTGTTCCGATAGGCACCAGAAGATTCTTCGGACGCTTTACGCAGTCTCCGTCGACGGTAACGATACGGCTGACAAGCGGCATACCGTTTGCGAATGCTTTATAAACTGCGGAACAGGTCTCGGCGTTGAAAATCACGCATCCGACATCGGCAGGCAGTTTACCTGTCGGGATCTCGCGTCCTGTGAGTGCATAGATGAGCTGTCTTTCGTCACCCTGCGGATACTTTGTCTTTACCACCTTGACCGATATCATTTTGCTGTCGGCGAGAAGCTCTTCCAGTTTATCAGCCGCGTCGAGCTTGTTGTCTTCTACGGCGATATAAGCTGTGCGGACTCCGAGCGCCTTGATGAGGATCTTTACGCCATTGATAACAGATGCCGGCTGTTCGAGAAGAAGTCTGTGGTTAGCAGTAATGAACGGTTCACATTCCGCGCAGTTGACGATGATTTTGTCAACCTTGCCGAGCGAGGACTTGATCTTTGCGTGTGTCGGGAATGCAGCGCCGCCCATACCGGAAATACCGGCTTCTCTGACGACCTCGATGATTTCCTCGGGAGTTACGTCGCTCAGTCGCTTTGATGTGGGAACACAGGTTGGACAAACCGTACCGAGCA
>CAZPPN010000280.1:0-1908 GCA_964588425.1 uncultured Ruminococcus sp.
AGCGTTGAAGTCATCATAGTGGATCTCATCAACGGGGAGCGTGATGTTTACATTGAGTCTTTCTTCGAGAAGCTGATTTCTCTTCCAGAGAGCTTCGTTGACAACGTCTGCCATATCGTCTTCTTCATCGTCAATGATGATGTCTTTTTTGTCACGGGATGTAACAAAGCGGATGTCAAGATCACCGAAATCAAGATCTTCTCCGAGATTGTCGAGATATGTGAGCGCTGTTTCGGATTTGCCGGAATCAGAAACGGACTGGTTGGATGCTGTGTCCTTGTCGCTGCCGGAATCGGAACAGGAAACTGCACCGAGAAGCATGACAGCGCAGAGAAGCATGGTGAATATTCTTTTTGCTGTGGATTTCATGATATACTCCTTGTTAAAATATATAATTGTTAAACGCTATTATTATACACTTAAACAAAGGATTTGTCAATCATTAATAAATAATATTTGATGATTTTTGTTAGATTGAATATACTCATTCAGCCAGTCTGCCGAAAACATCGCCGTTCAGATAGGGTGTGATGAGATCTTCGTAGTCGCGGATTCCGATAACAATATCCGGTTTGTAAAGCTCGATATATTCGGCGAGCGTCATGTCATTGTAATGCCTGAGATCCACAGAACGCATCGTGTCGAAGCTGTAATACGCAAGACATTCCACAGCATTTGTGAAGCTGTCGCCGTATATCAGAATATCGGGGAGATCATGGCGGTTTGTTTCGATAACGGTTTCGGGACAGTCTCCGCCCATATATAACGTGTAGAATACCGATGTTGCCGTATCGTAAGGCCGCGCATATACAACAGATTCTGACGGATTGCCGGAATCGGTTCGTGTGAACGGAATATCCTCGGCAAACGATGCTATCCATAAACTGTCGCTTATGTCCGAGAGTCCGAACAGCTTTCTCTCTCGCGATCCGATATAGCGGTTCTCAAGTTTCTTGAACGTAATTCCGCCATCTTCCTCGATCGGATATGTAAGCTGCATCCCCGTGTCTGCGTTGATCTTGTCGATTATCGAAGTGTATGTCAGATATGCGCCCATAAGACTGTAATGATTGTCGGTCGTTGAGCTGAACCATTCGGGACTGCCGATTTCTTTCGATACCTGTCCCATGTCAAGGAAATTCACGCCGTATTTCTCTGCATATTCAGAGAATGTCGAGAGATCTGTGGCAGTTTGCTCCTCACAGTTTTCGAGATATGACGGATATTCGTCGGCGTAGTAATTGGTCTGACACGGAACACCGACATAGCAGTAGTATCCGCCGTAGCTCTCAACCAGATCGGAAAGCTCACCGAGCTGACGCGCATACCATTCGGAACGTACAGCGGTTTCCTCTTCGGAGACATATTCGTAATCGTGCATTTCCAGCAGAACATTGTCAGTCACAACGATTCCGTTTACAACAGGTCTTTTGAGAATATCCTTGTCGAGTATTGTTTTAAATTTGAGAATAGTGTTTCTTCCTGCGGAGTGGTCGATAAAGTAGTCCTCAACTGCGGAAAAATAGCTTCCGTCATCGACAGACTCGGCTGTATGCTGAGGGAACGATGCGAGCGAGCGATTTTCGTAGTACGAGTATGCTTCCTTCGGTCTTACGGGCGTAACAGCCGATGCCAGCGCAATGAAAGCAAGGAACGACGCGACGCAGAATATTGATGATTTTTTTATCATTATTATAAGTACCTTGATTCAGAATCGGAAATAAATGAACGGATTGAACGAGTCGGAGACAAGCATGACATAGCTCATCGCGAATACGGCAAGCGCGAATATCTTCGGTCCCCAGTCGAGGATAATTTCTGCTGCTTTCGATCCGTTTGAGGCGAGCTTTTCACGAACGAATTTTGCCGTCGGAAGAGCTGCGATGATACAGAGAATCCATTCGGGGA
>CAZPPN010000280.1:1918-3054 GCA_964588425.1 uncultured Ruminococcus sp.
TGCGAATCAAACAGTCCGTCGGATGTGACAAAGAACATCGCGCCGAGGTGGTTGAGTGCAGAGGGAAGATCATCGGCACGGAAGATCACCCAGCTAATGATAACCGCAAGCATTGTGAGAATATGTCCGAATGCGGATGGCAGCTTTGCGACGAATTTGCCGGTGATGTATTTTTCACACAGAAGAAGCGCGGCGAAGTAAAGACCCCATACAATGAAGTTCCACGATGCACCGTGCCAGAATCCGGTTGCGAACCATACAACGAGGATGTTGAAAATGTGCCGCGCAGCCGAACAGCGGTTTCCGCCGAGAGGAATGTAGAGGTAATCCCTGAACCACCCGGAGAGTGACATATGCCATCTTCTCCAGAATTCGGTAACGGATTTTGCTATGTAGGGATAGTTGAAGTTCTCGAGAAAATGGAATCCGAACATTTTTCCGAGACCGATCGCCATGTCGGAATACGCGGAGAAATCGAAATAGATCTGTGCTGTATATCCGAGAGCACCTACCCATGAGAGAGAAACGCTCAGCGAATCGTCTGGAACTGTGTTGAATACGAAATCGGCGATCTTTCCTGCAGTGTTTGCGAGAAGCATTTTTTTGCCGAGACCGAGCATGAAACGAACGCATCCGTCGGAGAACAGCTCAAACGATTCGTGTCTTTCGGAAATTTCATCCGCAACATCAGAATAACGAACGATAGGTCCCGCAACAAGCTGAGGAAAGAGTGAAATGTAAAGCGCGATTTTCAGCGGATTTTTCTGTACCAGAGATGCATCGCGGTAAACGTCGATAACATAGCTCAGTCCCTGGAAAGTGTAGAAGGATATACCGATCGGGAGAACGACCGATACGATTCCGATCGAGGGGAAGAGTGAATTGGCGATCTCGGTGAAAAATCCTGCATATTTGAAGTATCCGAGAAGCCCCAGTCCGAGAACAAGCGAAAATATCAGACCGCATCGCTTGACAATTCTGTTACCGGATGCACATAAAAGACCGCCGGCATAGTTTATACCGATACTGACTAGCATGAGCCAGAGAAATTTCTGACCGCCCCAGCGATAGAAGTAAAGGCTGAAGACGAGCAGAATAATGTGTCTGACCGAGCGAACTTTGTTTGGCGTCACATA
>CAZPPN010000281.1:0-3041 GCA_964588425.1 uncultured Ruminococcus sp.
CACCCCCAAGAAAACTGCCGCCCTCAAAAAAGTTTTGGTCGAGCTTTTTCAAAAGCTCGCAGGGTCTCGGGACGGCGTCCTGAGTCGAGCTTCGCAAAGCTCGAAACACCCAATGCTCACAGGGAGTTTTTCTTTTGGTTCTTTTCTTCTCGATAAAGAAGAAAAGAACAGCAGACAATTTAGCCTGTCTTGATTTGATAGTTAAATCTGACAAGGTCATTTCGAAGTCCTGGTGACTTCGACTCAGGGTTTCACCCTAAGAACCCACTCAGGGCGTTGCCCTAAGAACCCACCACCTTTGAAAAGGTGGACGAAACTTCTATGAGGCGCTTCGCGCATTGGGGCTGAGTTTTGCTTTTTGGCGGTGTACGTCAACAATATTCCTTATCTGAGAGGTATAATAGGTGCGCCGCCGTTTGCTGCCGTGATCTCTGCCACAAGAAGCGCCGCCTTCGCCATCATTGTCTGTACGAGCTGCGGACAGTTCTTCTTGAATTCCTCCGCAACGTCAATCTTGCTCCAGTCAATCTCAGCTCTCGTGCCCGGATTGAACACAAGCATCACCGCAAAAGATACCGAACAGGTGAACGGACCCTCCGGCTCAAATCTCAGCGATCTGTTATACGTGATCTTCACGCCGCTCTGTCCGATAATGTGCGCGAGAATCGTATCCTTAACGCCCAGCTTGAGCTGTCCCTGCGCCGCCGGCTTCTGTGTCTCGTAGCTTACGTTCTCAAGCACGATTCTTCTCTCCGCGAGGAAATATCTGTTGAAGTCAAATCCCTCCGGTGTCTCGTACTTCGGCTTTCCTTCAGCAGCCGGTGCCGCTTCTTCAGCCTTTGCTTCCTTTGTTTCCTTTACTTCATTCTCTTCCGGAAGATTTGCGTTATCTTTTTCGTTATTTTTCTTTCCAAATAATGCCATGTCTGTTTTTCCTTTTATATCTTTTTATTGTTTATCATTAATTACTGCTTTTCCATCATGCGGAATACCGACCAGCCGTTTTCGGCTCTGTACGCGAGAATTCGTCCGCCGGATACCTGCGAGATTTTGTCATAAGTGAACGGAAGAACGATGTTTCCGTCTGTGTCGATCATTCCAACCCGTCCGTCAGGTGTGGTGAGAGTCGCAAGTCCTTCAATGAACGGCGTTCCGTCGGCAAAGATCGGCTGAACTACCCACTCGCCCGAGCAGTCGATGAATCCGCAGAGTCCCGTACGCTCGCTTCTGAGCAGGATCATGCCGTCAGAGTAACCCTCAAGCTTGTAGCCTGCAGGAAGTTCGTATTCCGATCCGTCGGTTCTGATGAGGATTTCTTCATCCGCGATAACACGGACGTTGCGGCGGTTTTCCCAGTTATAGTAGTCGATTGTCTGGCGTCTTACTCTGCACAGTCCGTTCTCGAAATAGAAGTAACCGATGCTCTCGACGCCGTTTGTGATCGGGGGCATTAAATAATCGGTGACGTATCTGAGGTAGTCCTGGCGGTAATAGGTTTTGACCGTCGGGAACAGTCGTCTGCCGTTGACATTGATGAAGTAGAGTCCGCCTCTGTCTGAGGGTCTGATGTCGCCGGCTTCGTAGCCCTCGTAGATCATTTCGTATTTTTCGATTTCTTCCTCGGTTGCTTCTTCGGCAAGCTCGGGAACGGTTTCAGTTCCGATGACAGCGCCAACGCCTTCGGAGAAATTCCACGCCTTCGCGTACTGATACTCAGTAATAGCATACCCATATCCCCACTGGTTCAGTGCGGCGTAGGTATAAAGTCCGTTTCTTGCTTTTTCCTCATCGGTCTGACCGTCGGATTTTTCCTGGATCACGGGTGTGAGGTTATTATCCGAGAGTCCGTAGTCGACGGGGTAATCGAAGCAGAGTCCGCGGGAATCTTTTTCGGGATCATAGTCGCTCACGATGAAGTTTCTGCCGTCGTCGGAGAGGTGGAAGAACACATCGCGTCCCTCGTAGTCATCCCACGAATCGTAGACATGACGGACGAACAGCGGTCTACCGGACGAATCTCTGGTATAAGCCGGAGTGAACTTATCGGGGCTGTACCGGCAGAGGGGGGTACCGTCTGACGAGCAGAGGATGATATTTTCGCCGTTGTCGATGAGGATATAACCCATATACAGCTCAACTGCAGGGCGATCCTCGGTGACGGAGACTATTTCGACGATTTTTTCGCTGTCATCGGGCGGAATTGTGATGCTGTCCTGCTGAACGACTCTGGTTCTGAGCGAATAATCGGACGGCAGCTTGAACGAGAAGATCATTTTTGCAAGTATCGTCTGACCGGGGATGAAATCGTAAGTATCCTCGACTGATTTATACCCGTCCCTCTCGGCTATTGCGACGGCTTTGACATTGACGAGCGAATCGGTGAGGACGTCCGCGGAGTAGACTTTTCTGAGGTTTCTGACGATACTGCTGCCGCCGTCATCCTTATTATCGGTTTTATCCGTTGAATCGGAATCTGCCGGGGCATTATCGGTTTCGGAATTTACCGGCTTCTGCGTTTCGCTTTCGGTATCTTTGAGGAGCGAATCGAGGTCGATGATTCCTGAGATGCCGTTTTTTTCGGTTTCCTCTTCTTTTGAGCCGTATCCGCCGAGGAGTGATTCTCTGTTGAGGAACGAAATCTCGTAATACCCGAGGAAATAGAGCAGCACAAGAAGCGCGGCGCCGAAGACTGCGATTATTTGTATTGCTGTTTTCAGAGGCTTTTTGAACCTCTCAAGGAAAAATTTCATTCGGTACACGCCTTCTCTTTCTGTTTTCTTGAATCTTAACGCGGATCACTTATGATATCTGCTTCCTGCGTTGATCTCAGCCGCGCGGTAGATCTGCTCGAGGAGCATCACGCGGAAAAGCTCATGCGGAAATGTCATTGGGGAGACTGACAGCTTGAGATCCGCACGTTTTTTGACATTCTCATGCAGTCCGTGTGACGAGCCGATAATGAAGCAGATCTCGGAGGCAACTCCTGTCTGTTTATCTATCAGCGCGGCAAAATCTTCCGACGGCATAGTTTTCCCCTCGAC
>CAZPPN010000282.1:0-3037 GCA_964588425.1 uncultured Ruminococcus sp.
GGTCTGTTCCTGCGAGGTCGTTGTCGATTGTCTTCGGAACACCCATTACACGCATTTCGTAGTCACAGCCGCGGAGATATTCTGTGAGCTTTGCAACTGTGTCCATGGAATCGTTGCCGCCGATGTAGAAGAAATAACGGATGTCATACTTCTTGAAGAGCGCAATAAGATTTTCAAAGAACGCGGGATCGTCAGCGGGCTTGGGGAGCTTTTTGCGGCATGAACCGAGAGCAGCAGCGGGAGTTGTGATGAGAGTGTCGAGCTTTTCCTGATCGAGAGAACCGTCAGCCGACGCAAAGATTTCACCGAGATCGCACATTCTCTCACCGATGAAGCCTTCAATACCGTTTCTCATACCGTAGAGCTTTGTGATGTTGTCATTGGAAGCAAAGTAACCGCTGATTACACCTGCGAGAGTTGCATTGATAGCAGCAGTGGGACCGCCGGACTGACCAACAACAGCAGCGCCGCGAAGAATTTTTTCCATATCAAAAATTACCGTCCTTTTATAGTATTAACATTGTGTGGATAATAAAAAATTTCACCAAATACAGTATACATCAAATACCAATCAAAGTCAATACATAATGAATTCCGAAATAATAAATTTTCCTGCGGGGATATATTTTGACAAGATTCACACAATCGGAGTGATATAATACAGACAGAAAAACAAAAACGGAGAAAAGAAATGACAGAACAAATCACAGGAATCAAAAGTATAACATCCGGCAAAACCCTGACGGTTTATCTCGACGGAGATATTGATCACCATAACGCACGAATGATCAGAAGCCGGATCGACACAAAAATCTACATCCAGCGGCCGGACGAGCTGATACTTGACCTCTCGCGTGTATGCTTTATGGACAGCTCCGGACTCGGTCTGATACTCGGCAGATACACCAAAGCCGTGGAGCTTGGGATAGTTTTCAAAGTAGTGAATCCGACACCGCAGATCAGAAAGATCCTTGATCTCGCAGGAACAGAACGGCTGATAAAAATCGAACAATACTGAGCTGAGAGGTGGAAATGTCAAAAAACGTAATTATAAATCAAACAAAAATCGTGTTCCCGTCGTATTCGGCAAACGAAGCATTCTCACGTTCCGCCGCGGCATCGTTTACAGCACAGATGAATCCGACATACGACGAGCTGTCCGATATCAAATGCGCAGTATCCGAGGCGGTCACAAACGCAATCGTACACGGATACCGAAACTCGGTCGGCGAGATCACACTCGTGATGAAAATATACGATAACCGTGTGTTCTGGGCTGAGATAAAGGATAAAGGGTGCGGCATACCCGATGTTGAGGAAGCAATGCGTCCGCTGTTCACAACGGATTCCGAGAACGAAAGAAGCGGCATGGGATTCACGATCATCGAGAATTTCATGGATTCGCTGAAAGTTATCTCAACACCCGGCAAAGGAACAAAAGTAATAATGACAAAAAAACTCTCGCTTCTGCCCGTAAGAAAATGATACATAGCGGTAATTCCGCGAAAAACAAAACGGGAGAAGAATATGGTAAAGGGAGAATACAAAAACAAAACCGCACACAACGACATTATGACGGCGCTTGAAGAATATGCAAACGGCGACACAACGGCGGAGGAGCGGCTTATGCAGATGAACAGCGGTCTTGTGAACGGGATCGCACACAGATTCAAAGGCCGCGGCACGGATTTTGAGGATCTTGTTCAGATAGGGTCAATAGGACTCCTGAAAGCGATACGCAGCTTTGATCTGTCACGCGGCAACGCATTTTCAACATACGCAGTTCCGCTGATAATCGGGGAGATCAGACGTTTTCTGCGCGATGACGGGGAAATCAAGGTCAGTCGCATCACAAAAAGACTCGGCGGCGCGCTGATGTATGAGAGGGAAAAGTACATCACGGAAAACGGATACGAACCGCGGCTTGAAGATCTTGCCGAGAGGGTAGGTGTATCTGTCGAAGAAGCGGCGCGTGCCCTCGATTCCGCATCCCCGGTGAGATCGTTGTCGGAAGCGATCGGAGACGATGATTTTTCGCTTGAGGACGTTATCCCGTCATCCGATGACAGTCTCGGAAAAATGCTTGAAAATGTAGCGCTCAGCGAGACAATAAGAACGCTGCCGCCGCTTTGGAGACAGATCATAATGTTCCGTTATTACAAGGAATACTCACAGCAGCAGACTGCGGACAAACTCGGACTTACACAGGTGAAAATTTCGCGAGAAGAGAAAAAGATAATGTCAACTCTCCGAAGTGCTCTTGCTTAGTATTCAAACAGCTTTTCGAAATAGAACAGATCGAGCTTGAGTGCAATTGATGAGAATCGGTATTCACCTATAATAAAATGTGTTGTAGATGCTATTCCGAGAATCACATCACCGTCAGTAGTCCTGAAGCATACTTCATAACTTGGTGCATAGTTTTCAGTAAGATCGTGACGGGTACATTCGATACCTTCAAACTGCATTCTGATGTTGTCCATTTCCTCACCGGTCGTAAAATCTACAGTCTTGCCTGTGGAAACCTCAGTCACGGTGATTGATTCGGTGTACGGGTATTGTGTCGTGATGTCAATTAGCTCGGGAATATACTCGTCAAGATAAAATGTCCGCAGGGATGAGCATGAAAGCGTCGAGAAGCAGATGAGTGCGATAATAACAGTGCGAATAAAGTTTTTCATAGATTCACCTCATTTCGGAATTTTTGTTCTACAAATATATTATACAATAAATTGCATCCAAAAGCAATTATTTGACGAAAAATTATTTAATTTTAATCAGATTTGTGGTATAATCAGAGCATAATCATAAGAAAAAACGGTAACTGATATGAAAAAATTCCTGATACTCGACGGAAACAGCATAATCAACCGCGCGTTTTACGGAATAAGACCGCTGTCAACCAAAAGCGGTATCCCCACAAATGCGGTTTACGGTTTCTTGACGATCATAAAAAAACATCTCGATGCACTAAGCCCCGATTATATCGCCTGTGCATTTGACGTACATCAGCCGACATTCCGCCATCTCGAATACG
>CAZPPN010000283.1:0-2583 GCA_964588425.1 uncultured Ruminococcus sp.
TCTTTGTGTTCTTGGTATGAATGTTTCTTTACTTTGTCAACAGCACCCTTTTGCTTCTTTTCTCCTCGTTAAAGGAGAAAAGCAGAACGAACGCCATGCACATTACATAATTTGATAAAAATACCCCCCAAAACCGCCTGCACGGTCGATTCATGAATTGCCCCTACGGGATGTGTCGCGAAATTGGTATTATGTAGGGCAGGGGCTCGCTCTTGCCGAAAACAAATGATATGTTGAGATGAGATTTCAACCGAAAAATCTTACGTAATATTGATAGAAATATCATTATTATCTGATTTGTTCGACGGTGGCACCAAGGCACCGCCCTACAAAGTTATCGTTTGTTTTGTAAAGTTTTAATGATACAAAGCCGTGCGTGTTTTGTGTGTTCGTATACGGGGGAAGAAAAATTTTGCAGAAATACGGATAAAACCAAAATGAATAAAAACTATGCAGAATTCACAGAGGAGATGAAGGGTACCCATACCATACTCATCCCCAATATGCTGCCGATCCACTTCAAACTGGTGAAGCGCATCCTTGAAAATTACGGATATAAAGCCGAGCTTCTCGAAACAGAGGGCGCACATATCGCCGAAACCGGACTCAAGTACGTCCATAACGATACCTGCTACCCCGCAATCCTCGTTATCGGTCAGATGATGGACGCGCTCCTCTCGGGCAAGTACGACGTCAATAAAACCGCGCTCATGCTCTTCCAGACAGGCGGTGGATGCCGTGCGTCAAATTACGTCTCGCTTATGCGGAAGGCACTCATCAGCGCAGGTATGCCGCAGGTGCCGGTCGTTCCGCTCAGCTTCGCGGGAATAGAAAAGCACCCGGGCTTCGACTTCTCGCTTGGCATGATCTACCGCATGGCGTACGGGCTCCTCTACGGCGACCTCATGATGGCAATCGCGAATCAGGTGCGCCCGTACGAGATCAGCAAAGGTGACGCCGATGACGTGTGCGACAAGTGGACGGAGATACTCGTGCGCGAAATGTCCGACTCGGGCATAAAATACAGCCGCGTCAAGAAGAACTACAAGGCAATCATTGCTGATTTTGCAAAGATACCGCGCGAGGACAGAAAAGCTGTAAAGGTCGGCATCGTCGGTGAGATTTACGTCAAATTCTCGCCGCTCGGGAACAACAATCTTGAGAAATTCCTCGTTTCAGAGGGCGCTGAGGTTGTCATGCCCGGTCTGATCGATTTCTTCAACTACTGCTTCTACAACGGAATCATGGACTACAAGCTCTACGGACACAGCTTCAAGGGATATCTTTTCAACAAGATGCTGTTCAGATTCCTGTGCGGCAAGCAGCTCGATCAGATCGCCGCGATCAAAAAGGAAGGCACGTTCCGTCCGATGACTCCGTTCAAGCACACGCTTGAGCTGACGAAGGGATACATCGGTCACGGCACAAAGATGGGAGAAGGCTGGCTTCTGTCCGCGGAAATGCTCGAGCTTGCGGATTCGGGTGTGATGAACATTGTCTGCACCCAGCCTTTCGGTTGTCTCCCGAACCACATCTGCGGCAAGGGTATGATGAAGCCGATCAAGGAAGCGATCCCCGAGGCGAACATTGTCGCAATCGACTACGATGCCGGCGCATCCGCTGTCAACCAGGAAAACCGTCTCAAACTCATGCTCTCCTCCGCACGTGCGGCAATCGAGTGAGTTGTTTTGGGAATATAATTATGGAGAATGTTGCGATGAAACTTTTGACGTCGGTCTGGTCGAGTTATTATATGGATCAGACTCCCGAAAAGATGGTGGATCTGTTTGCTGATGCAGGATGGTATGCGACGGAGTTTTCGGATGAACACGGTGCTGTTCTGCTTGAACGTGCGAAAGAACGCGGTGTTTCTCCCTCGGTTATCGGTGAGGAGATGCGCGGTTATGCTGAGTCCCGTGGTGTGACATTTCCGCAGGGACATTTGCTTCTGGGCGTCGATCTTTGTGCTGACAATGCGGAAGAGATTCTTCGTCCGTGGCTGGAGTTGTTCGTTTCGCTCGGTATCCGTGCCGCTGTACTGCATCCTTCATGCAGGCAGAAAGAGCTGACCCCGGAAGAACGTTTTGCGCGCTGGGTTGAGGTTCTGCGGGCACTGACAGGACAGCTTCACGGAACTGAGATGTCGATCGCGCTCGAGAATGCCGGCGGAATACTGCTCTCAGCCGACAAGCTGACGGAGCTGATTGACGCGGTAGGAGACGAGCATCTCGGGATCTGTCTTGATACGGGGCACTTGAACCGCGACAGGGATATTGTAAACTGCAGTCAGGGTGAGTTCATCCGCTGTGCCGGACGCCGTCTGATTGCTCTCCACATCAATGACAACGACGGATCACGCGATCAGCATCTTATGCCGTTCGGAGTGGGAACTGTGGATTTCAGGGATGTGATGCGAGCGCTGAGCGATGTGGGCTACACGGGGCTGTTCAATCTTGAGATTCCGGGTGAACGCCGGGCACCTTTGAACCTGCGCCGAGCCAAGCTGGATTATCTGAAGCCGGTATGCGAGACTATGCTGAGCGATGAATTCGTCGGTGAGTGAGTCCGCTATTGACAAATCTG
>CAZPPN010000283.1:2593-2981 GCA_964588425.1 uncultured Ruminococcus sp.
GAAAGATGCTATAATATCATCGGCACGAAGCCGTAAATAAGTCATGAAGACGCCTGTGGGGTACGAATACCCTGTCGGGCGTTTTGTTTTTTTGAGGTGAAATATGAACAGTAATATTAAAAAATCCGACAGACGCGCGCATATCCGACAGATCACGTTTTCCGCGTTGTTTCTCGCCCTTGCGCTTGTGCTTCCTTTTGTCACGGGGCAGATTCCCGAGGTGGGCAGGTTCATCAGTCCGATGCATATTCCGGCATTTCTGTGCGGATTTGTCTGCGGTCCGCTGTGGGGGGCAGTTGTGGGATTCACCGCGCCGCTTCTCCGTTTTGCGCTGTTTTCGATGCCGGATCTCATGACAGCGATCCCGATGGCGTTTGAGCTGGCATCT
>CAZPPN010000284.1:0-2197 GCA_964588425.1 uncultured Ruminococcus sp.
CAGCGAAGAGATGGTCGAAGGTGGCAGGCGTTTCTTAAGAGATACAATCATCACACCCAAAGGCTCGATTTATCAGGACACAGCTATTATCAACGACTACAACGCCGGAGCTTGCTTCAAGCACTTTGTTGAAAACGAAAACGATCTGCTTATTCTGACTGAATACTACCGCCATTTCAAAGTTTTCCCGGATCCCGAACCATATCTTGCTGCATCGGAGTTGCTAGGTGACGATGGGCTTCCCTATGCAATAGTTGCCCGTACTCCTTATCAGATTTTATGTGCTGAATACGCGAATATTGAAGAACTCATTTACATCATGGTTGACTATCCCGAAATTTTCGAGGAAGCGTGTAAAGTTCTCGGTCAGCATCTGCGAGACATAATTGATGCGTTCGTAACCGTAAGTCATGAGATCGATATACCGATCGTGGATTTTGCTGAGAATATCACCGCACCTCTCATCGGAAAGAAAATTTTCCGCAAATACTGTATGCCGTATTACAAGGAAATGAAAGACAAGCTGCAGAACGCAAATGTCGCTGTTTTCGCACACATCGACGGCGAGATGAAAGGCATCTGGGACGAACTCGGTGAAGCTGCAATTGACGGCATCGACTCGTTTACGCCTTTTCCCACCACTGACACGACCGTTGCAGAAGCACTCGGCGCATGGAAAAACAGATGTCTGATGTGCAATTTCCCTGCATCGGTTCACATTGCGTCCGAAGAAGAGATTTACAGCACCGCAATGCGGATACTCGAAGAAGGCGGCCACAGCGGCAGAATGTGGATTGCAATATCCGAAAATGTTCCGAAAGATGCATGGAAAAAGAGCTTCCCGCAGATTGTCCGCGCGATTGACGATTTCGGAAAACCGTGAGATAACCGAATCAAATGAAAATACCGCTTACCAATCAAGGCAGGCGGTATTGTTGTTTTATTTCTTTCCGTTCCAGCAGTATGTGCAGAGCTTGCAGGGAGAAATTCCGGTTGCGGCAATCATATCATCGAGACGGCTGTATCTCAGTGATGTGAATTTCAGCTCTTTTCTGATCTCTTCAACCATTCTTGCGTGCTGGGGTGTATCGGGATCAGCGTAAACCTCAAGCATTTCGTCAGCTTTATCTCCCTCGATATCCTTGATAACGCGGCGTGCGATAAGGTCAAGCTCAGACTTGGTACGGGAGAAGTTGAGATACTTGCATCCGAACATGATCGGCGGGCAGGCAAGTCTGATATGTACTTCCTTGGCGCCGCTGTTATAAAGGAATTCCGTTGTTTCGCTGAGCTGTGTTCCGCGAACGATGGAGTCGTCGATAAGGATAAGCCGCTTGTCACGGATGAGCTGGTCGATCGGAATGAGCTTCATATGCGCGATCAGATTACGCTGATTCTGCTTCTGAGGCATAAACGAACGCGGCCATGTGGGAGTATACTTGATAAACGGACGCGAGAACTGGATATCCGATTCAAATGAATATCCGATAGCATGGGCAATACCCGAATCAGGGATACCGGCAACGCTGTCTGCTTCGATGTCATCGCGCTTTGCGAGCATTTCACCGCAGCGGTAACGCATTTCTTCAACATTCACACCCTCGTATGTGGATGTGGGGTATCCGTAGTAAACCCACATGAATGTACAGAATTTCATCTCTTCTCCGGGTTCGCCTACAACTTCAACGGAATCCGGTGTAACAAAATCTATCTCGGCAGGTCCGAGTTCCTTATATGCTTCGTATCCGAGATTGAGGAATGCGAACGACTCGAACGACACGCAGTACGCACCGTCTTTCTGCCCGATTACAACCGGTGTTCTGCCCAACTTATCTCGTACAGCGTAAATACCTGTCGGTGTCAGAATAAGCATGGACATTGAACCCTCGATAAGGCTCTGCGCGTATCTGACACCCTCGGTGATGGAATCTCTCTGATTGATAAGAGCAGCTACAAGCTCTGTCGGATTTATTGTTCCGCCGCTCATTTCAAGGAAATGTGTTGTTCCCTGCTCAAACGCAATTTTTACAAGCTCGTCTGTATTATTGATTCTACCTACTGTGGTGATCGCAAAATTTCCGAGGTGCGAACGAACGATAAGCGGCTGAGGTTCATTATCGGAAATACAGCCGATTCCGAGTGTTCCTTCCATTTCATCTATATCATGCTCGAATTTCGTTCTGAACGGCGAGTTTTC
>CAZPPN010000284.1:2207-2981 GCA_964588425.1 uncultured Ruminococcus sp.
ATACCGCCTCGTTTTGTGCCGAGGTGAGAATGATAGTCTGTTCCGAAAAACAAATCAAATACACAATCACTTTTCGATGCTACTCCGAAATATCCGCCCATAAAATTCTCCTTATATTATTATGCAGTCCTGGATCAAATTACATCTTAACAAATATATAGTATAGCAGATTTTTGATGTTTTTTCAAGAGGTATGAGCCAATCGGATGAAAAAAACAATAATGTATTCTGCGCTGATATCGTGAAAGTATTACTCATCCGGTCACATTTTGGCACAATTATTACTCTTTACCATAATAATCCAAACAATCCGTTTTATTTCGTTCAAAAATTCAATCTGCCGTCGTTGATTTTATCCGTCGGATGTGTTATAATTATGTGTATATTAAATTCAAACGAGGTTTATTCAAATGAAAGCTGTTGTAACTGTTGTCGGTCACGATGCTGTCGGTATTCTTGCAAAGGTCAGTGCTGTCTGCGCCGAAAATAACGCAAATATTCTCGATGTAACTCAGTCCGTTATGCAGGATCTCTTCACAATGGTCATGCTTCTCGATATTTCCGAGATCACATCCGAGTTTTCCGGACTTCAGAGCTCTCTCTACGCTCTCGGTGAAAAAATCGGCACCAAGATCCACATTATGCATGAGGACATCTTCAATTCCATGCACCACATCTGATCTTTATTTGAGGTACAGTAATGCTTAACACAAAAGATATTCTTGAAACCATACATATGATAGAGAACGAAAATCTCGACATCCGTACGATCAC
>CAZPPN010000285.1:0-2953 GCA_964588425.1 uncultured Ruminococcus sp.
GCGCTGCCGTTTGTGTCAAGAATCGAGAGAACCTTCTCGAGCTTGTCCCCGGCTTTTTTTACAGAGTTGATGTTGAGATTGTAATCAAGAGCTGTCAGATATCCGTCAACGGAATAAATATCACTCGTATCAAGACGCCCTGTCAGCTTCTCGAAATTCGCTTTGATCGTTCTGAAAGTTTCACGGAAAGGGAACTGATCCGGGAGATATTTTTCAATATTTTCCATGAAAACACCACTGAATACCGAATCAGCCGAAATATCAGGGAAAGACGCAAGATGACGTCTCTCGCTGTCGGAGATCTCGGTGTCGGGCAGAATCACATGGAGCGCACCCAGAATCAGAATGAGCGCGGCTGAAATGATAACTGTCAATAAAGAACTTACTTTTTTTATCATAACTCAGAATCTGAAATATAAGAATGGATTGTAAGAACCGTCAACTACATAAGCTGTCGAAACAATAAGAACAACCGCCGTGAACACAGGAGATGCGATATATATTACGTGCTTGAATCTATCGGACTGAAGCGCGCGGTTTACTGTATTTTTAAGGAGAGGAGCAGCACCGATCGCAGCGGCTGTGAGCGTGAACAGATAGCTTCTTGTGTAGTAGATTGATGACGGATCCGCAATGTTCGAGAAATCGAAGAGTGCAGCGACGGAACGTACAGCTTCACCGAGAGATGCGGAATTGAACAGCAGGAAGCTGATTCCGACAAGGAAAAGCACAACGATGTGACGCAGAACAAGCGGTATTTTTTCTATGAAATTCTTCATCAGCTTTTCGGTAACAAGAAGAACCGCGTAGTAAAGACCCCAGATAATGAAAGTCCATTCAGCGCCGTGCCAGAATCCCGTGAACATCCATACAACGAGAGTGTTGAAGATCCAGCGGGAGAATTTTACGCGGTTTCCGCCGAGGGGAATGTAGACATAGTCTCTGAACCATGATCCGAGAGACATATGCCATCTGCGCCAGAATTCGGAAACGCTTGCTGAAATGAAAGGATAGTTGAAGTTTTCGTTGAACGTGAATCCGAATATCTTTCCGAGACCGATCGCCATGTCGGAGTATCCCGAGAAGTCGTAGTAGATCTGGAGAGATGCGGCAATCATGTAAATCCACATTCCGAGCGCAGAATCACCGAGTGAGTTGCAGAGCTCACCGAGAGTGTTTGCGAGGAGAATCTTCTTGCCCATACCGATCGTAAAACGGACAGTACCCGCATAGAAGCCGTCGAGTGTGTGAACTCTGTGGGTAAGCTCGCGTTCAACATCGGAATAACGGACGATCGGACCTGCAATAAGCTGAGGGAACAGCGAAACATAAAGCGCGAGCTTGAATATATTTCTCTGAACATCAGTTACACCGCGGTAAACGTCGACCGTATATCCCATAAGCTGGAATGTGTAGAAAGAAATACCGATCGGCATTGTGATACCGAGTGCCGGAATCGCGATACCGGGAATCAGGTTAATGTTGGAGATAAAGAAGTTTGCATACTTACAAATGATGAGCGGTGCTGCCGATAATATAACCGTCGTAACCAGCCAGAACTTTTTGTGTTTTCCCTTCGACATCAGCAGCGTGAATATATACGACTGGGCTATCGAGAGAAGCATCAGAATGATGTACACAGGTTCGCCCGTGGCGTAGAAGATCAGAGAGAATAACAGGAGCACCGCGTTTTTCGCCTTATCCGGTACAGCGAAGTAAAGTATCAGAAGTACCGGCAGGAAAAAAAACAGAAACGGAATACCTGAAAATACCATATTAACCGAGAACGTTTACAACGGAGCCGATGTTTTCGTATACGCCTTCAGCAGCGGAAGTAACAGCGCCCATGATAGCGTCAACCTGATCGGGAGCACCCATAACGAGGATAATGTCATTGTCAAGAACGACGGAAGCAACCTTTTCAGCAGTTACGCAAACCCACTTTCTCGGGTCGATCTTTTCGCCGAGTTCAGTCCGGATAGCTTCTGTGTTTGTACCGTCTGTGCGTACCATTACGAAAGAGTAAGCGAAAGAACCAACGCCGGATTCTGAGAGAATGATATCTGTAATTCCTGTTGTGTCTGTGAGACCTGTGTGGTAGCCAACCATGTCAGCATCTTCAAGGGGAAGAGCCATGGACATGATCATCATGGGAAGATAATCCTGGCACTGGCTGTAAACATTGTTGTCAATGAAAGCAATAGCATCTTCAACGGATTCAACCTTTGTTACAGCGCTTGAGGATGTACCGTCGTCAATTGCAGCATCGCCTTCGGTGTCAGCTTCTGTTTCGGGCTCTGTTTCAACATCGGATACTGCGGGAGTTTCAACGGGTGTGTTTGCGGATTCGGATTCGGAACCCTGTGTTTCGTCATTCTTTCCACCGCAGGAAGCGAGAAGAAGTGCGGATGCGTGGCAGATTAAGAGAAGTTTTTTCATGTAAATTTGTCCTTTCTTGTTTTTCGGTGTTAGTATGAACTTTGAAATGGATAATATACATACAGAACACACAAAACTATTGAAGTATTTGAGATTTTGTGCTATTATTTAAATGTACGTGCGATATATTGAAAAACACCCATTCAATGGATTTCCGCACACACATTTTTCTTAGACGATATGCGGATACAAAAAGTTCCTTATATTCAGAAAATTTTGAATTTTTTTGATTTTCGAAAGGTTAAAAAATGCTGACATACGAAGATATTAAAAATAACGAAACAATAAAGATCTATATAAGAAAAGCGGACGAATCTCTGATCGCTCTCGGCTATACCGAACACAGCTTTGCTCATGTTTCCAAGGTTGCGGAATCGGCAGGAGAGATCCTGTCAAAGCTCGGATACTCCGATCACGAAGTGGAGCTTGTAAAGATCGCGGGCTATCTCCATGACATCGGCAATCTCGTGAACCGCGTGGAACATTCGCAGAGCGGCGCGGCAATGGCGTTCCG
>CAZPPN010000286.1:0-2946 GCA_964588425.1 uncultured Ruminococcus sp.
GCGCTCCTAATCCTGAATGTTTGTGCATTCGGGATTTTTTCTATTTCTTTTATTTCTTTTATTTCTACAAAGCACATCGTGCCTATTGACAATAACACTAAAAATTGTTATAATTAAAATGATTTTATAAATCATTTTCGATAAAGGAGCGCTGTTATGAGTATACTCAAATCAAAAGCTGCAAAAATCATTCTGTTAGTTCTGCTCGCGCTGCTGATACTTGTTTTCGCAGTTGCCTTCCCGATCATCTCGGTTTCCGTTTACGACTCTATCTTCAAAGTCCGTATTCAGACTCCGCCGCACGTTATTTTCACCGCTGACGATTACGACGGTCTCACGGTTGAAAATGTTTCATTCCAGACAAAACAGGGACACACGCTTGCCGGATACAAGTATATCATGGATGATGTTGCTGAGCCCAAGGGTGTTGTTGTACTTGCTCACGGTTTCGGTGGCGGCGGTCACTGCGGTTATATGCCTGTTATCGCTTATATGGCAGATCACGGCTACGCAGTTTTCTCATACGATGCTACCGCCAACGACGCGAGTGAGGGTGAATATGTCGGCGGTTTCCCACAGGGTGTAATCGACCTTGACTATGCGATCCGTTTTGTTAAGAATGACGCTGACTACTCTTCCCTTCCGATTTTCCTTATCGGTCACAGCTGGGGTGCTTATTCCGTAGGTAATGTTCTTGTATTCCATCCCGATGTAAGCGGTGCGGTTCTGTTTGCTGGATTCAATGAATCAAAGCTCCTCATCCGTCAGACAGGTTATGACTATGTAGGCGGACTTGTAGATCTCATGGTTCCCTATGTTGAGGCATATGAATGGATCAAGTACGGCAAGTATGCTCTGACAAGTGCGAATGACGGATTCCATGCTGCTGAAGACGCGCAGATCATGATCGTCCACAGCACAGATGACGGAACTGTATTCCAGTCAAACGGATATGATCTGTTCATTGAAGAGCACGGCGACAACGAGAGAGTTTCTTTCGTTCTTTATGAAACAAGAGGACACAATGATCTCTTCTACAATGAAGACACTATTGAATACCGTGATACGGTTGATGATAATTTCGACGCTTATGTTGAGGAAGAAGGCATTGAGAGAAACGATGAAGCACGCGCGGCTTACCGTGACGAATGCTACGACTACTCGGAATACTACAAGCTCGACGATGAACTTTTCTCCCGTATCGTTGCAATGTTCGATTCTGCGGCTGAACAGTCAGCTATATCGTTGAATACCCGGGACTGAGTTCCTGTTAAATATTTATTATCTTTTTATCCTATGGAGGAAATTTTATGAGCCGTTTTTTGGAAGAATGCGCCGAGTTTATAAAGACTCAGCCGTTTGATATTATCAGAATTTCGGAAATACATAACGACGGTGAGATCGAAACTCTCAATTATCTGCCTGCAAATCCCTGTCAGAACGTCTACTCTGTTGCTAAAATGTTCACGATGACTGCGATCGGTCTTCTTTATGACAAAGGTCTGATCACACCTGACGAAAAAGTATGCGATATTCTCGCGGATGAACTTCCCGAATCCGGAATGGATGAGAGATGGCATATGGTTACGGTTGAGATGGCGATGAGACACAGACTCGGTCTTCCGGTTGGTTTCCTTGACATTGACACGACAAAATCATCGGAGTTCGGTGAGGACTATCTCCGCTATATGTTCCTGTCTCCCCTTGTTTATACTCCCGACACGGACAGCAAATATTCGGACGGCGCGTACTACCTCCTCTCGCGTGTTGCTGAAAAAAGAGCAGGAATGACGATCGACAATTTCCTCTGGAAAGAGCTGTTCTATAAGCTCGGTTATCAGGAAATGGCGTGGAGCCACTGTCCCAAAGGTCATCCGATGGGTGCGACAGGTTTGTACATTTCTTCCGAGGACATGGTAAAGCTCGGATATGTTTACCTCAGCGGCGGTATGTACAGAGGTGAACGTGTACTTTCCGAAGAATGGGTAAAGATGGCAATTGAAAGAGGATTCACCATTGACCATGATCCCGAAAAGAAGATCTTCTACAAGGGCGGTATGTGCGGTCAGAAGCTGATGTTTGTTCCCTCGCAAAACCGTGCGGTTGCTCTTCAGGCATTCGGTGCAAACAGCGATATCGTTGCTGACTGGGTTAAGAATTACAAAGACTGATTATACCGATCAATCACAATCAATAACAACACAAAGCGGCTCCGCGTCGGTTTTCCGATACAGAGCCGTTTTATTATACGGTTATGTTTTTGAGTTAATCTCACTTCCGTGCTGAGATCATAGCTGTACCGCCTTTTCTGAAATGCAGTTTTATGTCGCTGAACCCTGCATCTTCCAGCATGGCGATCTGATTATCTATTGTGCACGGGGTGTCATAGTGGCAGAATACTTCATCGGGGATACAGTTATCTTTTCTGATCCGAGCATTTTCGGCGAAAAAGAAATCTTCCTCTTCCTGAGTATCAACCATATAGTCGCACTCAATATAACATCCGCCGTTTTTAAGAGAATCGTGTATTCGTCGGTACAGTCCGGTTTTCTTCTCACGTGTGAAATGATGCATTGTTTCGAACGACACGGCACAGTCGAATCTGCCGCATCCTAAGCCGACCGAGAAATAATCTCCGCAGATCAAATCAAGTTTTTTATCAATGCACTTTTCCGGATACTTCCCGGCAAGTTTATCAAGCATTGCCTGTGTCAGATCTATACCGGTCACGGAGATTTCCGGATACTTTCCGAAAATATAGTCAAGCTCAAGTCCGGTACCGCATCCGAGATCGAGGAGATTGGTACAGTCCGCGGGTATCAGCTCTGCCATCAGCTCATATCCCTCACGGCATCCCTCGACATCGTTGACCATGTGCCCGTCGTAACCGTCAACACGTGCTTCGAAAAATTCGGTCATTGTTTCAAGCTTTGTCATAAAGTCATT
>CAZPPN010000287.1:0-2945 GCA_964588425.1 uncultured Ruminococcus sp.
GTATTGCATGAAACACAGGTTTTGTGTCAAAAAAACAAATCCGATCACAGTGATTATGCTGTCAGGTGTGATCGGAATGTTCTTACTTTCGACTGTTCTTTTCAATATGAACAATATCTGTTGCTGTATTCTCTCGGAACGCAATGTCGTGCTCGACGAAGATTATTGTCGGATTATATTCTTTGATCAGTTCTTCAATCTGGATTCTGCTGTAAAGATCAATGAAGTTCAGCGGCTCATCCCAGATGAATATGTGAGCCTTCTCACACAGACTGCGCGCTATCAGCACTTTTTTCTTCTGACCGCCGGAGAAATCTGACATATCTTTCTCAAACTGTATTCTCTCAAAGTCCATTTTGCGGAGAATTGACTTGAACAGGCTTTCATCAAGGCTGTGTTTTTCGGCATAGTCGGATAGGGAACCGCTGAGATTAGATGTATCCTGCGAAACATATGATATGACAACGCCAGACCCGACCGATATTTCTCCGCTGTAATCAATTTTTTCACCTGCGATTATTTTCAGCAGACTGCTTTTGCCGCATCCGTTCAGTCCGTCAAGAACAGTCCTGCTTCCTTTTTTGATTTCAAATGATACAGGCTCGGATACACGTACTCCGTCGTACACAGCGGATACGTTCTTTACACGGATAAGCGTGTCCGAGTGATAATCAAGGCTGTGTATCTTGAGCTGTTCGGCTTCCTCGGCATCACGCAGAAGCGCGGATTTTTCTTCAATCGCTTCGGTCTGACGGGCTTCGATAGCTTTCGATCTCTTCATCATTTTTGCGGCTTTGTGTCCGATGAATCCTTTGTCATATGCGCCGTTTTTCGATGATTCCACTTTGTCAGACCATGCCGATGTCCGACGGGCGGATTCTTTCAGTCTGCGTATGTCTTTTTTCAGATGCTCGCTTCGCAGACGTTCGGATTCCTGACGGTTCTCAAAATTCTCAAACCATGAGGAAAAATTGCCGCTTTGGACTTCGATATTTGTTCTGTTTAGCGAGAGTATATGATCAACGCATCCGTCAAGGAAACGTCTGTCATGTGACACAAGAATAAATCCTTTTTTCTTCCGCAGATATTGTGCAAGTACAATTCTTGCTTCTGTATCGAGGTGGTTCGTCGGCTCGTCAATCAGAAGGAAATGTTCTTTGTTCAGAAACAACGCGGCGAGAAGGAGTTTTGTCTGCTCTCCGCCTGACAGCGTGTCAAATGTACGGTACAGTACACCCTCGTCGACTCGGAGATATGACAGCTCACGCATCAGCTCCCATTCTTCAGCCTCAGGGCAGACTTCATACAGTATCTCCGATGTCAGCCGCGATTTGTCATCCACATGATACGGGAAGTAGTCAAACTGAACTGATGAAATTATTTTCCCGCTGTATTCGTGAGATCCGAGCAGCAGATTAAGAAAGGTTGTTTTTCCGCGTCCGTTCCGACCGATAAATCCGAGTTTCCAGTCGGTGTCAATCACGAAATCCACATTTTCAAAGATATTGTCGTAACTTCCCGGATAGGCAAACGTGAGATTTTCGACTTTTATCATTGACATAAAACCACATCCTTTCTTCTCAGTAAACCATTCAAGATGATTATACCATACAGATCAGATGATTACAAGCGTAAGAAAGCTGATCTGAGAGGAAAAAACAGATATAATCATTCTTATCTTTTGACAAACACAATGGACAAAACCCTTGCATTGTGATATAATTAATGCGATAATTATTGTATTGATCGGAGGATAATCATGACAGATTTTGCAAAATATGTCAATATTTTTCACGGATGCGCCGAGATTGATCTCCCGAAACCCGAGGGAGTGGCGGCAACGTGGTATTTTATCAAAGGACTCAGCGGCAACACATCTCCTGCGGCTTGTCTCCCGTTTGGTAAGATGTCGTGCGGATGTTACAGCGGCGGATATCCCACAGGCTACGGACGTCAGGAGGTTAACACTGATACATATGTAAAGAAACTGACCGACAAGCTCATGACGCTCGGTGTGTCACATATGCACCAGCACGGCACAGGAGCTATCGGAAGCTACTATAACTACGCGGTGACCACTCCGTTCTTCGGCGGACTCGAGAATATCAAAGTACCGAGAACGATTGCCGATGAGGATGCCCGTCCCGGATATTACAGCCTTAAAACCGATGAGGACAGCATATCCTTTGAAGTAACAGTAAGCGAAAAATGCGCCGTACATCAGTATCACTTCGACAGAGAGGGCGGACGTATTGCTGTCGACTTCGCAAACAACGGTCTGTATGAAAATCCATATCTCAGAAGACCGGCGTATAACGGAAAAATCACGCTGATCAGCAAAAACGAAGTCTCGGCAGAGGTTGAGCTTGAGGGCGTGAGAGTATATTTCCATGTGATTTGCGAGAATTCATCCGCGGTTTCTCTGTACAGCGGTACCGAATTGATTGAAGGAAACACATATTCGTTCGATGTGTCAAACGGTCAGGTCGGATGTGTTTTCGAAGCCGATGCGGAAGATGTGCGAATGAAAGTATCTCTCACCGGAAAGAGCGCGGAGACTGCTCGTGAATTCGTGTATGCCGAGACAAGAGAACTTGATGTAATCGCAGAAGAAGCATACGCAAAGTGGAACGAATACCTGTCCGCTATCGAGATTGATGCCGACGAGAGAACAAAGGGCATCTTCTACTCAAACCTCTACCATTCGCTCACAAAGCCCTCAGACTGGGCAGGCGAGAGCCATATTTACGGCGAAGAAGATTACATGATAGATTTCGCGACTCTGTGGGATGTCTATAAAACCCAGCTTCCGCTTGTGTTCTCGCTCTATCCCGATATTACAAAGAAAATCATCAACACATATACGAACGTGTGCTCGAAAGTCGGAATCTTCCCGAATTCGCTTCTTCTTTACACCGACTATGAGTTCACATCAGACCAGTCAA
>CAZPPN010000288.1:0-2942 GCA_964588425.1 uncultured Ruminococcus sp.
AAGAGGCCAAGCGCCACATTTTTGTCAGCAGCCACGCCGGAGGACATGATGATCTCGCGGTTCATTCCCGTCAGATCTGCGTGGTATTTCCCGTCAGCATCCCCCACAGCCTTGACGATATATCTTTCCGCAAAATCCGAGCCCGCCATCTCTCTGACCGAGGTGACAAAATCCTCGCCAACCTCAAAACAGCACAATCCGATATGCGGCCCGATTGCTGCAGCGACAGTCTCCCTCACCGCGCCGAGCGAGATCATTTTCCGCACCGCTTCACCTGCGATCCCTGCGACCGTTCCTCTCCATCCGGCATGAACAGCGGCGACAACCGGGGTAAAATCCGCCCTAAGACCGCAGAAAAGTATAGGCGTACAGTCGGCAGCTCTTACGATCGGGAACACATCCCTCTCATCGGTACAGAATCCGTCTCCGTCCTCACCCCGTTCTCTCAGCGTACCCTCGCCTCTGTTTGAAGAGTCAACAAAACGCACATTTTTAGAATGTATCTGCGACGCGATAACAGCGGAATCCGAATCTGCGGCGTTATCCGTAACCGCACGCACGAAAATGGAAATATTCTCGATAACCGTTTCGTCAGAGTCACCGAGCTTCATAGTCAGGTTGAGCGACTCCGTGTGCGGAAGTGTGCTGACACCGCCTGCACGGGTTGAAAATCCATGCCGTACCCCGAATCGCGAATATTCCTCGATTATTGACGATTTAAGAAGAATGCCTGAGTTATAGAACATAAAAAATCACTCCGGATAGTATTTGATATATTGATGCTTTCAGCTTGGATGTAGTGCAAATTTGTTCGATTCTTCAGCCGTCATCAGCCGAAAAATTCAGCATACCTAAATCGTGCGCTAAATTACAGTTCACAGCTAACTGCCCCCCTGCACGACACCCCTTCCCCCCCAATCAGCATAAAAGTTTTTGAGGATTGGGGGTTGAAGTATGCTCCGCAAACTTCGGGAGGTACTTTTTTCAAAAAGTATCTTCCCCGGTTATAATCCCCCCCTAAAAACACACAAAAAGCCGCGCCGTTTGTTTTCGACGAGGCTTTTGATGTCTCAGAACTGATAGCCGAATGTCGGGTATTCGGTGAGCGGTTCGGATTCGTATGACACAAAGCGGAACACTTTCATGCCGCCGACCGACTCACCCGTATCTTCGAGGATGTATTCGATCACCTCGGACGGGATGAGTCCCTGACAGTCTGCGTAGTACTTTATTCTGATCGAAACCGTACCGTCATCGCGCACAGTCTCGTCAATCCACTCATACTGCATCGAAAGACCGCCGTGACCGCCCGCAAACCACTTGCCGTCATCTGTCTGCATCAAGGGAGCGCGCGGCTCAAAAGTCTCCATACCGAAGATCACATTCGCGAGACGTTCGTATTCACTAAGCTCCGTAACGCGGAACCGGTTGCCGATATAATCCCCTGCCGCACCCCAGTAGAAGTCTTCCAGATCCGGCGTGGGATTGCCGATTGTGGGAACAGCGCCACCGAGCACGAGCCACATATTCAGCGCTTCCTGTGCATCGGATTTCTGTGCAGGATATTGCACCGCATCACCGCCGCCCGGATTGACCTGCACCCTTACCTCGCAGTAGAAACCGTCATTCGACACAATGATATGATTCTCGCCCTCGCGGAAAATTCCGTTATCCACGGATGAAATGAATCCGAAATCAAGCGACGAGAAATAGTCGTCTTCCGCTTCGCTGAACGAAAGAGTGAAATCGCTGTATTCTCCGTCAAGGAGCATTTTTGCCGAACCGGACCGGAGATACAAAAGATCCTCAATCAGCGCGATATCTCCTTCAAGAAATGCTCTGACAAAACTCAGCCTGTAATCTCCCGACGGAAGAGGAACGGATGCCGCCAGCGAATCAAACAAATCTGCAATGCCTTGCCCGGACTCGGTCTCCGCCGCGGTCTCGCTTTCGGTTTCACATTCGATCACATCTGCGGTTTCAGTTGCCGCCTCAGTCTCGGGAACATACTCAAGCGGCGGCGCGGATTCGGTTTCTTCCGCTTCCTCAGAGCATGACGCAAGCATCACCGAGGCGCAGAGAACGGCAAGCCATGCGGCAAGTATGCGTTTCACGACAGCATCTCCCCTTTCTTCGAAAAATCACTTAATTTCAGTCAGCACCTGTCAGACTTTAAGTCTCAATCAGCGAATATGCTCCGCTTCTCAGCACGGAAACCAGATCAGCAGGCGTTGTGATTTTGGTCTGTGTTATGATACCGCCTCTGGCAAGATGGGGGATCTTATGGAAATCCGAGCCGGAGGTCATCGCCTTACCATAATGCAGTGCATAATCTTTTGCCATATGGTTGCGGTACATATCGGTGCCACCGTTATATACTTCGATACCGAACAGCGGCGCCGGATCGATAACGGTCATGTTCACGCGGAACGGATGTGCCTGGACAACGCAGACATCCTCAGGAAGCACGGCAAAGAGTTCCTGCAGTCCCCCTAGTCGGTTGAGCTGAGGCGCAGAGTAGAAAAACTCCTCTGTTGTACCGTAGAGCAGATAGTCGTTGATCGTACCATCGAAGCGAACCTCTGCCCCCGGAAGGATGGTCATTCCAAGACGTTCACCCTCGTTTCTTGCCTCATAATAGCCGCGAAGCCAGCGCTCGGTAATTTCCTTCTGCGATTTTCCGGCCAATTCATCTGCAAACCAGTCGAAGAAGACCGAGAAGCAATGGTCTGTAATCACAAGTCCGTCATAACCGGCATCGTGATACATACGGACGATCTCAGCAGCAGGAATATGTGCTGCGAGGTCACACTCATGCGTATGGATATGCAAGTCGTATCTGTACATCATAGCTGCTTTTACCTCGTGGTACGGCAGATCCCGCACCGATTTTCATGTGCCTATCAAAGGATGGCAAATATTCTGTTTGCTTTACTTCTTAC
>CAZPPN010000289.1:0-2930 GCA_964588425.1 uncultured Ruminococcus sp.
GGTTTTTGTACTGATCGGCGCGGACAACCTGGAAGATGATATCACTTTTGAAGACAGTTCCCTCGTCTTTGATAAGATAGCGGGCCTGATCTTCATTGAGATCCTTCAGAATCATGTGATAGTCATATTCTTCGGTAACGTGCTTGTACTCGATATTGTTGTTGTTGTCAGCCGAGACAGCCATCATACCGTAAAGAACCTGAACGATCATGATCGCGATGAAGAAACACAAATATTGTTTGAAATTGAAAAATACACTTTTCCAGGAAATCGTAAGACTTCTTTTAAGGTATTCTAATACTTTTTCCAAGCCTTGATACGGACACGGTAATCGTGCCTTCCTCCCTCTTGAACCGAATTTATCGGCATAAATATTTTAGACAATTATATCATTAATAATCTTTTAATTAAATAACATTTTGTTAATAAAAAGAAAGCAGACGAGGCTGAGATAGTAAAAAAACAAGCGTGAATTTTGTGCAAAAATAACAACTGAGTGTTATTCCAAAACAAAAACCTTGCCGTAAAACAAGGTTTAATGCTTTGGAATTATTTGCTTTCAAGATACCGCTTGAGACGTCTGACAGCCTTGCTGTAACCGTCGAATCCGAGACCTTTGATCGTTTCAACAGCAGCGAGTGAAACATATGAGAAATGTCTGAACTCTTCGCGTGTGCTGATGTCAGAGATATGTACCTCAATCGTGGGAATCGCTACGGTTTTGAGCGCGTCAAGAATCGCAACGCTTGTGTGCGTATATGCCGCGGGATTGATAACGATTCCGTCAAACACACCGTAAGCCGACTGAATTTTGTCAACAATATCACCCTCGTGATTGGACTGATACTGCTCGTATTCAATGCCTTCTTCACGGCAGGTTTTGTCGATCAGCTCAAGAAGCGACGCGAAATTCTGTGCTCCGTAAATGGCAGGTTCGCGTATTCCGAGCATATTGAGATTAGGTCCGTTAATTATAAGAAATTTCATAATCCGATCACCTCTGTTATTTTTCTTGCATTTTCTTCGGGGGAGAGGATGACGTCAATGCTGTATTCCGATACTTCCTCGTAAAAAGGTCTGCGGAATTCGTACAGCTTGGTGAGATCGTTAGACTGGGAAACGGGACGTCCGTCTCTTGAAAGCTCGGAAAGATCGCGTCTGAGGAAAACGACTGTACTGTTCTGACGGATCATTCTGCGGTTTTCCGGTCTGACGGGAGTTCCGCCGCCCATCGAGAGCACCTTGCCGGACAGCTTGGATACTTCTGCGAGACATTCGGTTTCAAGATCGCGGAAAAAAGGCTCACCGTACTTGGCAAAAACTTCCGGAATGGGCATACCTGCTTTTTCCGTGATAACATCGTCGAGATCAATGAATTCCCGTTCCGTAATTTTCGCAAGAATACGACCGATCGTGCTCTTTCCGCATCCGGGCATACCGACAAGCGTGATGTTTTTCTTGGACAGCTCAACCTTGCGCGTTACATCATCAAGAACGTCATCAGATATCTTTCCGTCGGTGAATAGCTCAGACGCGAGTTTTGCCTGCGCTACAAGCATCGTGAGACCCGAGATGCATCTGATTCCTCTCTCTTCCGCATCAAGAATAAGCGCGGTTTTAGAAGGATTGTAAATTACATCAACAACACCGCAGAGATTCGGGAAATTATCCATCGGAACAGGTGAAATTCCGTTTTTAGGATACATTCCAACAGGAGATGTGTTGATAAGAATCTCGGCGTCGGAGAATTTCGGAAGATTTTCTGGAGTATTGTCCGAATGTGAGAGAATCCGAACGTCACGGGCACCCCTGTCCGATGCAACGGTTCTTGCCGTAACAGACGATCCGCCGCTGCCGATGATTACAACTATCTTGTCCTTGACGTCAATTCCCGCACAGTCGAGCATATAAGAGAAGCCGAAATAGTCAGTGTTGTCTCCTCTAAGCCTGCCGTCAGGGAGATGAGTGATCGTGTTGACTGAACCGATTCGTACTGCTTCTTCGGAGATCACATCGAGGAACGGCATTACAGTTTTCTTGTAGGGAATGGTTACGTTTGTCGCGTCGAATCTGTCGGATTTGAGATAAGCACCTACTTCTTCCTCTTCAAGCTCTGTGAGTGTGTATGAATAATCGCCGAGAAGCGCGTGGATCTCTGGTGAATAGCTGTGACCGAGCGGTTTTCCGATCAGTCCGCATCTGAGTTTTTCGTTCATTCTTCATCCTCCTCACAAACAGTTTCAGATAAATCGGCAGAATTCCGATCGAGAAGCGCGTCGTAAACAGCGATAGCGCAGGCTGCCTCAAATACGGGAACAGCTCTCGGAACGATGCACGGATCATGACGGCCGCCGACTGTGACTTTGACATTCTTCATAGATCTGAGATCAACCGTGTCCTGTTCAATTCCGATCGACGGAGTAGGCTTCACAGCGGCACGGAAGATAAGCGGCATACCGTTTGTCATACCACCGAGAATACCGCCGCAGTTGTTTGTCTTCGTTTTGACACGCTGACCGTCAGTGATGTACGGGTCATTGTTCTGAGATCCGTAAGAAGAAGCTGAGTCGAATCCTGCACCGAACTCGATACCTTTGATTGCCGGAATCGCAAAGATAATGGATGATATCCGCGCTTCCATTCCCGCAAACATATGCTCACCGATACCGGTAGGCAGACCGATCGCGGCACATTCGATAACACCGCCGACCGAGTCAAGATTTGCGTGAGCCGATTCAATGCATGATCTGATTCCGTCTTCAACGCTGGCATCAATCAGAGGAAGCGTGTGAGAGAGAATACCTTCAAAATCTTCTTTGCATACACCTGTCGGATCAAAACGCTTGTCATGGACATCACCGACCGATTCAATGTGCGCGCCGATGTAAATACCGTGCTTTTTCAGCTCATCCTTGAGAATACCGCCGATT
>CAZPPN010000290.1:0-2909 GCA_964588425.1 uncultured Ruminococcus sp.
TTTTTCTTAGTACATCTTTTCGTTGTTGTTCAATTTTCAATGAGCTATCGTTTTTTGTTGCCGTCTCGTTGACAGCTCTAATATTATATCACTTCATCTCGACTTTGTCAAGGGGTTTTTGAAAGTTTTTTGAGTTTTTCTCAACTTTTTTCGTCTTTCTTGTTCCGCCCGACTCCGTCTCCGAAGTACTTGTACATTATACTCTTTTTCATCGATTTTGTCAAGTGCAATTTATTACCATATTTATGCTTATATTACCTCTGCACACAGGTATTATTTCACAAATTGCCGTCCAAATCAATGATGCCTTGATTCTACACAACAAAATCACACCGATGTACGGGGATTTTCTGCATTGAGACCCTCCGGCTCATCGGATCAGTTTTTTCTAAAAATATCAAGCGTGTGATGCGAATATCCGACCATATCCTGCCGCTCGCATACGGCAAGGTGGTACTTCAGATAAATTTCATACATCCGATCATCCATCCCGTCAACCACCTCACGCATATGATTGGTATAACCGTCGGATGCCACAAAATGAAGCTGTGTCACATCAAACTCAGACCTCAGACCATCAATATCCTCCTTACGGTACAGTGCAAAAATATCCCACGGATTTGAGAATGTATCAAAAGTCTCCGTATCGAGCATACATTTTTCTATAATATCGTAAATTGCTCCGCGCTTGAAACCATAAGACAAAACACTCGCGTCACCCATGCAGTATGCCGCAAAAATCACGCCGCCCTCCTTCGTCACGCGCACAGCTTCGGATAATGCTTTCAACTTATCCTCTCGGGTGAACAAATGATACATCGGGCCAAGCAGAAGCGTAATATCGTATGTATCGCTCCCGAAAGGTGCCAGATCCACAGCATTGCCCTGCGTAACGGTGATATTCTCGTCTTCGGCAGTGTTCCGCTTGAATATTTCAATATTGTGCTCAACCAGCTCTACTGCGTCAACACGACAACCTTTGCGAGCCAGAGCGTGACTGTATCTTCCGGTACCCGCCCCGATCTCCAGCACACGCATATCGGGAGTGAGGTATTTTTCGATAAATTTCATCGTCGTGATGTACTCTACCGCACCGTGCTTCGAGAGCAGACGGCCGTCCTCATCGTAATTCTCATAGTATTTCGCCAGATATTCTTTTGTTTCCATGACTGTCTCCTTTTAAAATACAAAAACAGTGCAGGCTGAATTAAAATCATAGCTTGCACTGCGTTTTTTATCGGTATAGAATATTAATCACCCGGATAAAGTTACAGCAATGTAAGCCCGTCACTCTGCCAAGGGTAAGCAGGATCTGCGGGCTGCATGATATTTGCGTTATTGATGTGATTCTTATAATTCAACATTGCCGTTCTCCGAAATAATTTTCCTCATTATACTACGCATGATGGGGTTTGTCAAGTATAATTCTGCAATTCGTGCTCTCCGATGCATTCATCAGGCATTGTTAGAGCGATTTTCACATGCTTTATATTCGCAGCAAAGCTTTGAAGTCTTCACGATCCCGAAGCGGGTCGTAAACTTTCTCCGTCATCAGTTCATCTTTTACTTTATCAATGAATGGCTTATCGCCCGAACTGAGCTGCAGCCCCTGCACAGAATGACCGTAGTCCGTTGGGTTAATAATTATCCGGTCAAAGATGCCGCAGGAAAAGCGTCGATTCTCACTTTCAATCAAATCCGAATACTGCCTTCCGTGGTTGAGCATGATACACAGGTATTCCGCTGCTTTATCATAGTTTCCCTCATGTATTTCCAACTGCGCTCGTGTTTCATATACACAGAACAGATGCCAGTGGAATGTGCGATAATTACCATCAGAAAATACTGCTTTAATAACCTCTTCTTCGGTTTCGAGTGCAGCCATCACATGAAAGCCTTTACGCATTCTGCCGCGATAAAGCTCCAGCATTGACATACAGAAGTCATTCAGTGCGCTGTGAGCGATCATCTGTTGATGGGTAATTAGCTGTTCTCCTTGCAGGCAGACCTCAATTGCTTTATCGCGAGTGATCGGTTTTCTCTCAGGAAACATTTCCGCATATTTCAGAGCTTCGTCATACCGTTCGGGATACTGACAACAGATCATAGCGTTCCAGATTGCTTTTTCACGAAGTCGGTAATCTGCGCATCCTTCAATTACCATATTGCTATGCTTGATGGAACGCTCTATCATTTCCGGCGAATAAGGTTTTGCAGGATCCTCTTTATACTTATCCTTATAAGCCATGAAGTATTCCATCCCTGCCAGCCATGCCAAATACTTATAATCCCCGGATATTCCCTGACCGCCTTTTTCTGCCATTCGATACATTTCTTTCTGATCGTATTTCCAATAATTATCGCATCGTTCGTCCAGTTCAGTACGGCGTGCATCTGTTTCTTCTGTTTTTCCGCCCAACAGTTCATCCGCCGTCACGTGCAGAATTCTGGTCAGCGGTATAATCAGCGAGATATCCGGTACTGTCATGCCGCATTCCCACTTACTGACAGCCTTATACGTTATGCCAAGAAAACCCGCCAGAGCCTCCTGTGTCAAATCATTCTTCTTACGCAGTTCCTTTATTCGTTGTCCGATATTATTCATAGAGATGCTCACTTTCAAAATAGTAAGCCGAGCTCTGCTTCCGTATATAGTATAGCATATCTATATCAATCCCACAACACCCGTGTCATAGAGTGAAACTCTCCAGCGAAGAGAGATTCGCTTTTTTACTGCGTTCCCAAGTCCGCACATCAAGTAAGAAACGCTGTTCATAAGCCGTCGTCAGTCAAGTATCGTCGGTATGGCAGACTGTGCTTCTGTCACGCAAAACAAAAAAGAGATTAGCTTTCACACTAACCTCTTTATGTTGGCGAATACCTATCTTTCCGGACCGTCGCCAGCCAAG
>CAZPPN010000291.1:0-2904 GCA_964588425.1 uncultured Ruminococcus sp.
CGCCAGGTACCAAGCTGTCTGGCTTCGCTCTTGACCTGTATGCTTACCTCTCCCGAACGGTCACTGATATATTTGGCTGTCAGTTCATCCACACAGCCGAGGAAAAGCTGAATATCAGAGTTCCCTAGTATCTCCTGCCACTGATTCTGCGGATAACGGTTCTGCAAACCGGCAAGATTCTGGAATACACAGCTCATACTGATATTTCTCGAACGAATAACGCTGATCTTGCGTGACAGGTCCGGAATGACACCGCATGCTGTCAGCTCTTCACCGAGCACATGGACAGGCACAGGCAGCTTACCGTCCGGACAATGCTTGTCTGCGTAACGCACCAACTTGATAAAGACAAACGACAGGAACAGCGATGCAAGGAAGTCAAAGGTGCTGTCCTGATCACTGTTGATGCAGTAATAGATACACCGTTCCTTACCAGGCAGCTCCATATCAATCTCATCGTAGGCAGTCATATCGCAGATCTTCTTATTCTGGAACACCTGAATACGAGAGCCCAGACCGATGATAACGCCGCTTCGCACCGTATCGGACGATTGCTTGAAGATTGCGTAGGGCGCTTTCGCAGGATGGGTTGCGGGGAGAACATCAAAGAGTGCATTGAGTTCCTTTTCTGAGGAAAGGGTAAGCAGCTTGTACACTTCCCCGATATTCCGTTTTTCCTTCGGATAACACAGATCCACATATAAAACGAGTGATTTGAGCAAATTGGTTTCTGCCGCATCCCAGAAGTGGTCGCCGCGTTCCGAGCCTGTATTCTTAATAACAACATCACAGAAGAGCTGCGCCATCAGTTCATCTCCCTCGATCTCTGCAAGGCAGTTCCATGAATCGGAGTTCTGCGGAGATACAAGATTGAACACCTTGACGGTATAACCTTTATCCCGCATATACTCGCTGGTCTTCTCATAAAGTTCGCTTTTCGGGTCACATACGATCAGCGATTCACCTCTTGCCGCACTTTGCAGGATTCTGTTCACACAGAAAGAGCGTGTCTTCATGGAACCACTGGCACCGTACACAGCCATATTGGCATTCAGTCGTGTTTCTTTGGGAACACAGACAAACTGACCGTCCAGCAGTCCAAGGACTGTGCCGGTATGCTTACGCAGGTCATTCGTGAGGTCAAGGACCTCTTTTACTTCACGTTCAGTCATGAAACCGGATGTGCCGTAGGTGCCTTTATCGGAGTAATTGAAATTACGCTCTTTATCATACGCACCGCCGTCACCTGAATTCAAACGCATGAAAAAGATGAGGATTACCAATGTGATCAGACAGATCAGAATTCCTGCCACACCATACGGGAATGTAAAGGCTGAACCGATACACTGAAAAAAGTCCAATGTTGGCAGCGGAGGTGAGGTGCCGTCTCCCGGTATCCCTCCCCCGTTCTGCCATGTGAGATAGCCTGAGATAAATTGTCCGATAACACCGCCGCCGTACAGCAGACCTATGATCAATGGCGGCAGCGATACCGCAAGTAAGATGATTTTCTTAGCCTTCATGAAAGAAATTCCTTTCCCATTTCTCGAAACTGATGTCCTGGAAATGTATTCGCTCGGGGCATAAACTGCCGAGAACATCTTTCTGATAATCAAACCCAACGATCGTCCCTTTGCGTTTTTGGGACTCAATTGCGTTTACGAATCGCTTGATCCGAGGCAGGTCACAGGTACATCCGATCAGAACCGGATTTCCATGTTTGTCTATTGCGTCGTTTTCCACAGGGTATGTGGAATCTCCTTTGGAAAAGTCCTCGGTAAGCGTTTCATAAAATGTCTGTCGGATATCGGGATAACACAAAACAGAAAGTAGCAGTTCTCCCTTGCGGTCGTTTGTGAGATAATAGAAATGATCATATCCGCCGTCGAAGATAAAATATTCTTTATCTCGTGTCTGACGGAATATTACCGCCGCAAACTCCATGGAGTTGCCGAGCAGCAGACCGCTTATCGAATCACCGGAATATTGATGCTTCAGCCGATTCTGACAGATGGTTGTCTGCATCATCGCCTTGAATCGCATCTCTGCTTTATAGTCCCACTCAATCATGGAGTCGCCAAGATTGTAGGTTGGGAATACTTCTGTTTCGGTCAGAAGAACACCCATCGCTCTGGCGCCGTTTATTTTGATTGTGTCGATGCCAAGCTCTTTTATCTCACGGGAATTATAGAACGAAGGGGATGTAATTTCTGTCGGTGTATAGGACGGAGCAAAGACATCCGGCTTGCTGTCACGATAGAATTCAACACCGCCGTTCAACATCGTCACAGTAGTCTCGGCAAGCCGATGCAGGCGCAGTCGTCTTGTGATCTCACTTCTGATATGGTTGGTCTCATTTACCCCGGTCAGAAAGAATGTGAAACGATCCGGGTTCTTCTCAAGCAGCTGTTCTTTAGTTTGGAGAAGCAGTCTGTAACCACGCAGCCCATCTTTATAGAAGGTCTTGATCTGTCTTCTCTTTTTGAGCTGCTGGATCATGTTCAGCTTATACCTCTCTCCACCGGGTAGACGGGAAATCTGATCTGCCGGCAGTTCACCGCAGACAGCAATCAGAGACAAAATACGTTCTCTTTGTGATTCTTCATAAGTTTCATTCGGCATTTCTGACATTGACATCACCTCCTTCCCCAAATACCGTACCCCAGAATGATTCCGGTATTTCGGCAAGAAAAAATCATTTCGCACATATATGTAGGAAACTTATTTTTTCGACGAAATCTACCGGTGTATTTTGGGATTGCCGAAAAATCACATTTTTTACACGGGGGTTTTACTCCATATTCTGCTCAGCCAGCCATGCACAAAACCGTTTTCTCGGCAAGATAAAGATCCTTGTTTTGTCTGCGTCTCCCAGCGCAACCGTGTTGTAGGAGTCACAGCACA
>CAZPPN010000292.1:0-2891 GCA_964588425.1 uncultured Ruminococcus sp.
CGCTCCGAGAGAAACATATCGGCATCGGCACAGACCCACGAATGGGCATTGTACAGGTAATATATTCCCGCAAGAGACACAGCGAGAGACGGTATACCGAACAGCATAGATACCGCTGACGACTCGTCAAGTCCGATGATCATCGGGAGTATCTGAAGCGGAACGGAGATGAGCATGAATACTGCCGCTTTTCGGTAATCAGCCTGCGCTGCTGCCATTTTTAATATAACGACAGCCTGTATGACCGACATGATGCCCGAAACAACCGTTCCGATATCAAACGTCAGCGTCAGGGCATATCCGAGCACATCCGTCAGCAAGCCGAGTACAAGCTCTGCAATCTCCACCGCAAACAGGATACCGAGCCATTTTGAGAGAATCTGCGCTCTTTCGTACAGCTCGGCGTTTTTTCTGTTTTCTTCTTCGATTCGCTCGGCGCGGTACTTGTGCATCGAATGGCATCTGCGTCTTGTCGGACAGGTTCTCTCCATCGTACAGGTCGCGCAGGTTTCGTGGTTGTTTTTCTCCGCACACTCCGCGATCTCGCATCCGAAGTTATCAGTTATGTATCTGCATCCGCCGCAGTTTATTTCCTCGCGCACGGCACAGCTTTCGCAAGATTTTCCGCATTGATTCGGCATGATATCCTCCTTTTTTATCATGTCTGATATGTTTTACGAATTATATCTTTCCCAGCTGATAATGTCGTCTCCGCGCCAGAATATGCGGTACTTGATTCCGGTGTACCATGTGCTCTCATCGTTTTCGTACTCAGGCAGATCGAACGACAGAGTGATTTTTCCTGCCGCACCTGCCGCTTCAGCGGAGATATAAAGATTGTTTCTATCTTTGGTATAAGGAACATCCGCTGCATTTTCATCCTTGAGACTCAATGTTCCGCGCGGACACCATTCGGGCAGACGTATACGAATTGCCTTCGTTCCGCTGTACTCAATCGTGAGATGCTGTTTTTCATCGCGTTCGGCACTAATTTTCAATCCGTCAAGCTCGCGTGAAAAGTACAGCGGGATATATATGCAGTCATCGCTCTCTTTTACGAATCCGTTGTATATTCCGCATAGTGTAGATGCAGTCAAGCAGAACACGTCAACCGTTACACCGTGACCGAAGTATTCACCGATGATTCCCCATGCGCCTTCAAATTCGCCCTGATCCTCCTGCAGACGGAAGAGTCTTGCTCTTATAAGACGTTCGACATCGTCATATAATTCCTCATAGCCGCAGAAAGCAGCTAAAAGATATGCTATATAAATAACATCCGCACAGCTTGCGTGATCTCCGAGCGGGTCGCCGTTTCCGTCATTGAATCTCGGCATACCGAGGTCATGCGGTGCAAATCCGGCATGGGAGCAGTTATGCTTGAAGATGCTGTTTTTATATGTACGGTAAACCGATTCGATAACAGACTTGTTCCCGAACTCTATTCCGTAAAGCAAAAGTCCGCGGAGTGTGCCGAGATATGAATGATTGTGACCGCAATGCTCCTTACAGGTCATCCAGTCCGGTGCTCTGCCGTCTTCATTCAGATTCAGTCTTATGTGCTGTTCTGCCATTTTGTCAAGCACGCGCTTTGCGTTCTCACTTCCTGTCGCAAGATAGAACTGAAGCACACCTTCAATCGTACGTCCGGTCCATTCGGTTTCATCCTGTCCTGCATACGGATCGACAGGTCTGACAGGAGCGTTCGGGTTAGGTGTCGGTTCGGGAATGTCGAGTTTTTCTCTCATCATTGCGTCAGTCAGTTCATTTGTATAAAACCGCTTCTCGATTGTGTCGATGAGTTTTTCGCCGCACATCTCGGCACATTTGTCCCCTCTGAATCGCACAAGCACAGTATATGCAAGCATTGCTTCACGCAGATTGTGATACTGAAAACGCACATCTTCCCCATCAAACAGCCCCGGCATATTCAAAAGAAGGCCGTAAGGATTATTGGTCATGGCGCGGATATTGAACTTCATTGCGCGCTCGGCTTTATCCTGCACACGGAATCCGATACTGTTCTCCAGCATGAGATATGCTTCCCACCATCTTCCGGTATCGTGAGCGTTCTCCCAATGGCCGCATTTGCTCGGGAGAAAATTATTATTCTCGTCAAGGCATTTTTCAACAGCAGAAGAAACTGCCTCAAGACTTTGTTTCAGGTCATTAATTTTCATTTTTGTGTACCTCGCATACAAATATTTTAAGAAAAAAAGCGGAGAAATCCCCGATCAGATGATCAAAGAAGTTTCTCCGCATTTAATTCAATATTTCAACTTACGCCTGAGCTGCGTCAACGATTTTCGCGAACTTTTCGGGAACGAGAGATGCGCCGCCGATGAGACCGCCGTCAACGTCGATCTTGGAAAGGAGTTCAGCTGCGTTTGCGTCGTTCATGGATCCGCCGTACTGGATTGTGAGAGCTTCAGCAACAGCTTCATCATAGAGACCTGCCACAACCTTACGGATGATAGCGCAAACTTCTTCAGCCTGGTCCGGTGTAGCTGTGAGACCTGTACCGATAGCCCAAACAGGTTCGTACGCGATGATTACGTTCTTCATCTGTTCAGCGGGGATACCGGCGAGGTCGAGCTTTGTCTGCATGGAAACGATTTCTTCTGTGATGCCGGCCTGACGTTCTTCGAGAACTTCACCGAGGCAGAGGATAACCTTGAGACCTGCATCGAGAGCAGCGCGTGTTCTCTTGTTTACTGTTTCGTCTGTTTCACCGAAGTACTGTCTTCTTTCGGAGTGACCAACGATAACGTATTCGATGCCGCATTCGAGGAGCATATCAGCAGCGATTTCGCCGGTGAAAGCACCCTTCTTTTCAAAATGTACGTTCTGAGCGCCGATCTTTACGTTTGTGCCCTTTGCAGCTTCAACAG
>CAZPPN010000293.1:0-2887 GCA_964588425.1 uncultured Ruminococcus sp.
GGTAACCATGAGTGCACAGAGCAGTAATGATAAAAGTTTTCTGAGATTATTCATAATGATCTCCTTGAATAAAAATTATCTATATTAGTAATTTTAACATATTTTTGAGTTAAAATCAATTGAGTTTTGCTACAAAATATTGATTCACAAATTGTTTGAATTGCCGATGTTCATTCGGAACTGCTTGAAATAAAGAGGAAAATATGGTATACTGAATAAAACATAAACCAACAGGAGATTTTATGCTGCACGTAGATATATACACCGACGGCTCTTGCCTGAGAAATCCCGGTCCGGGCGGATGGGGAGCTGTTCTCGTTTATAAAGGACTCGAAAAGGAACTCTCGGGCGGAGAAGCCGATACAACAAACAACCGCATGGAACTTACCGCGGCGATCGAAGCACTCTCGGCTTTGAACAAACCCTGCGAGGTCACAATGACTACCGACTCGAAGTATCTCTGCGACGGAATATCCAAGGGATGGGCTGTTTCGTGGAAGAAAAAAGGCTGGAAAAAAGGTGACGGATCCCCCGCGCTCAATCCCGATCTGTGGGACAAGCTGCTCGGACTGTGTGAGATCCATGACGTTACCTTTGTCTGGGTAAAAGGGCACGCAGGACATCCGTATAACGAACGCTGTGACACAATGGCGCAGTCGCGAGCGAGGGAGTTCTGATGAAATACCCCGTGCTTTCATTCATTATAGTACACCTGTGCCTGATCTCACTTATCGCGATTATCATTACAGTCGCCGACAAGATCAAGGCAAAGCGCGGCAAATGGCGTGTTCCCGAAGCCACTCTGCTGATTGTTTCGGCGCTCGGCGGATCGGCTGCTATGTATATTACCATGCAGCTCATACGTCACAAAACCAAGCATAAGAAATTCATGATCGGTATCCCGATTATTTTATTGATGCAGATCATTGCTGCGGCATGGGCAGTGTATCGCTTCGGCTTGATGTGATGCGGAAGATTTCAGCGTCAATGTACGATACGCAGTTTTCGGAATACGAGCGCAGATCGCCATCCATATATCCGTAAGCCTGTGAACTGATAATCATCGCCTTCGGTTTCTCCTCAAACGAGAGTCCGAAGGTGTTTTTGTATACAGGGCTGTGATTGCCGAAAATCAGATATTCCGCATCCTCAGCCGCATCGGTAATTGCAGGATCTCCCTGATTGAACGAGCACGACATAAATACCGTGTCATCTTCGAATGCCGTGACCTTTGCCGCAGTTATCGGATGAGTGGAACGGGAAAGATACTCTCTGCCGAACAGTGTAATCTCAGCATCCCCGAAGAGTAGCGTTTCGTCTGTGCCGAGTGTGAGACATCCGATTCCGTAATACTCCGCAGTATCTCTGAGAGCTTCGTAAATATCATTTTCGCGCTCGTCTGTCGGCTCGGGAAGAACAACAGTCCGCACGATCTCATTTTCGCATAGCTGCCCGAGAAGCTGAACGTGCTTGTTGTGGTAATGAGTGGAAATCACAGTCTCGGTCTCGCACAGATTCATCTCGCCGAGCGCATCTGTCATAGTGCGCGAGAATGAAAACGAACCGTCAGAAAAATCGCACAGCAGAGCCTTGCCCTGAGATTTCAGAACAAATCCGTCATTTTTGTTTTCAGTAAAATATGTAATGTGAACATTGCTCCGATCGAGATACGATACCGCACCGATGATCGTGAAGAAGGATATGCAGATTACGCCTGCCGAGATCGCGGATATTATTTTCCATCTACGCGGCAGGAAGAAAACAACAAGAAGAATCGCTGTCAGCGGAATAAAGAAAACAGGTGTGAAGCCGTAGTTTACCGCTATCATTACATTGTCGCCGTCCGATAATACACCTGCGAAACGCATAACAGCCGAGCAGAACAAATCGACTACAAATGCAGTCGGAACGATGAACAGCCTCAGCGGATAGAGAAGAAGATAAATAACGGCAAGATACATCAGCAATGTGATGATCGGAATGAAGACAACATTCACAGGGATTGAAATGAGAGATATCTCACCGAAATACAGCCATATGATCGGAAGAGTGCAGATTGTTACGACTGTTGTCATCATAACGGTTTCGGCAGAACTCATGACAAGCCGCATGACGGGATTTTTCGACAGCGGAATACCGAGTTTTTTCCTTATCCTATGGTAAACATCCGCTTTCATTCTGATGAAAATAATGCATCCGTAAGTTGCGGCAAAAGAGAGCTGAAGGCCGATGTCAAGTACGGAAAAAGGATTCAGAAGAACGATAAGAGTACCGGACAGCGCGAAAGAGTTTATCATATTCGCCCGTCTTACTGCAATAACGGAGAGCTGAGATATGATATGCATGATCCCCGCTCTCATAACTGACGGAGTGAAACCGGTGATGCCCATGATAAGAAAAATAAAACCGATGTTCATAAGCGCACGGGTATTGCGTTTGAGCTTTGTCTGCTGCATGGCGTGCGTGATGAATGAGATCATGATAGAAAAATGGGTACCGCTGACAACGAGCAGGTGTGAGATGCCGATCCGTCTGAAATCGCGTTTTGTGATGTCACTCAGACCGTCGCGGTTTCCGAGAAGTACGGCTGATGTCAGTCCTGCTGCATCCGGATCGAGATGTGCGTAAAACAGGGACGCGAGTTTCTGATTGATCCCGGCGAAGAAAGATCTGAGGCTTAACGAAAAACTGTATCCGGTGACAGCGAGTCCATCATCCTCGGCTGAGAGCATGATGCGTCGGGTGAGATAATATCTTTCCGCATCGAAAGTGCGCGTGCTCATATCATCAAGTGAAGAATATATAACATTTCCCTCAAGTACAGCTCCATTGTCGAGATAACCGACAGGTGTATTTACGAATATGTTCGTTCCGTATGGCAGAAGCT
>CAZPPN010000294.1:0-2856 GCA_964588425.1 uncultured Ruminococcus sp.
CTCGGCTGGGAAAAGGCTGAAAAAGCAGGTATCCCGCGTGCATTCTTCATCAACAAATGCGACGACCCCGAAGCTAACTTCGACCGCGTTTACAAGCAGCTCCACCTCAAGTTCGGTACTGCTGTTTGTCCCGTTCTCGTTCCCGTTAAGAAAGGCGGCGAAACAAAGTTCATCAACCTCGTTGAAATGAAGTGCTACTCTTTCGACGCAAAGGGCAAGAGAAGCGAATCCGATCTCAGCGCTGAAATGGAAGACATTGCTGCAGGATACAAGGACGCCCTCAACGAAGCTCTCGCAGCTACAAGCGAAGAACTCCTTGAAAAGTTCTTTGAAACAGGCGAAATCGAACTCGACGAAGCTATCGAAGCTCTCCACCAGGGTATCATCGACGGTACAATCGTTCCCGTATTCTCCGGTTCCGCAGTAAACCTCTGGGGTATCACATTCCTTCTCGACACAATCGCTCACTCCTTCCCGCGTCCGACAGCACGTAAGATCGAGCCTCTCGAAGACGGCGAAACAAAGGAGATCAATCCCGCAGGCGAATGCTCCATCTTCGTATTCAAGACAATCGCAGACCCGTTCGGAAAGCAGACATACTTCAAGGTTATGAACGGTACCCTCACAAACGATCTCATCCTCAAGAACAACACATCCGGTTCTATTGAAAAGATGGGTCACATCTACGCTGTACGCGGTAAAAAGCAGATCGAAGTTGACTCCCTCTGCTGTGGTGATATCGGTATGACATCCAAGCTCGTTGAAACAAACACCAACGACACTCTCGCAGTAACATCCGACTTCGAATACAAGAAGATCGAATTCCCGCATCCTTACATGACAAAGGCTATCACACCTGCTGCAAAGGGTGACGAAGATAAGATCTCCACAGGTCTCGCGAGACTTCTCGAAGAAGATCCGACTCTCGTATACGAAAACAACGCAGAAACAAAGCAGATGACGATCTCCGGTATGGGCGATATGCAGCTCGATATCGTTGTTTCCAAGATGAAGAGCCGTTACAGCACATCCGTACTCCTCGAAAATCCCAGACTCGCATACCGCGAAACAATCAAGGGTACATCCGATGTTGAAGGTAAGCACAAGAAGCAGTCCGGCGGTTCCGGTCAGTACGGTCACGTTAAGATCAGATTCTCCCACGGCGAAGATGAAGGTCTTACATTCACACAGTCCGTTGTCGGCGGTACAGTTCCGAAGAACTTCTATCCCGCAGTTGAAAAGGGACTTCAGGAAGCTATGCTCAAGGGTGTTCTCGCAGGATATCCCGTTGTTAACCTCGCTGCTGACCTTTACGACGGTTCCTACCACCCGGTAGACTCCAATGAAATCTCCTTCAAGCTCGCAGCTCGTCTTGCGTACAAGGAAGGTCTCCCGAAAGCTAAGCCGATCCTTCTCGAACCCGTAGGAACTCTCAAGGTTTGTGTTCCGGACGCACTCGTTGGTGACGTTATCGGTGACCTCAACAAGAGACGTGGCCGTGTTCTCGGTATGAATCCCGCTGAAAACAAGTCCGGATACACAGTTGTTGAAGCAGACGCTCCCAAGGGCGAAATGATGGACTACGTCATTGCTCTCCGCGCTATGTCTCAGGGCCGCGGTTCCTTCGAATTTGTAGTTGACCGCTACGAAGAAGTTCCCGCCGCTGTTGCTCAGAAGATCATCGCTGAAGCGAAGGTTGACGAAGACTGAGTTTAACTGAATAAAACCAAATTAAATGAAAAGGCGGAAAGTTTTGGCTATCCGTCTTTTTTTGATGTAAATTCCATAAATATTATTGAAATCAAATCTATCGCATGGTATAATGTAATTAAAACAAGTCAAGCACTCTGTTTCTTGTCTTTCTGTACATTTTGCACTATTCAGCATAGGAGGTGTTAAGAATAATATTTCCAATCAATAACTAAAAAGGAGAGGTGGTTTATTACGCTTAAATATTTAGCATTAATCCTATTATTGTTATTATTCTCTTCATGCAATGAGAATAATAACAATGTTTCTGAACTCCAGTCCAACGAATCTCAAACTTTCGCAAACACAGAATCACAGCCTATACTTGAAACAGAAGAACTCAAATTTATTACATCTGTCCGACAATATGATAGCGACAATATTTATTGTTCGCATGACGGTGGTCAAACATGGGAAAATGACAAAATACCTCAATTTTTTATGTCAACAGATATAGATTACGAAATACAAACCAATGATTATACTATCATCCCGATAACAATAATAAATAACAGTGAGATTATCCTTGTATATAGTGAACATTTTGTATTTCAGAAATATGAAAACAACGAATGGAAAGGCATATCTTTAGGTTACAGTTTTCCCGGCATCGGTTATACATTATACCCGAATTTAGCACATACACTTAATCATTTGATACCATCCAATCCAACCGTAGGCAAGTACAGAATATGTAAAGATTTCTATGAAGAAGAATCTAAACAGCGGTGGATATTTATCGTTGAATTTAATTTAGTTGATTAAGGAGACTCTTTTCACACCATACGTTCGATTCAATGAATTTTTCTTCTCTGACCGATTAAACAACAAAGGGCGTGTCGCATTTACATCCGAGAATGTAAACTGCAGCACGTCCTTTTTCAATTTATTCATTTCCGTCCGCCAACGGAAGCGCAAGTCTGAACCAGAAGCAGCTTCCCTGTCCTACCCTGCTGCTGACACCGAACTGTGCGCCGTGCAGAAGCAGGATATTCTTCACGATCGACAGACCGAGTCCTGTGCCCATGTTCGCACGCTTGTGGAAATCGTTGACCTTGTAGTATCTCTCCCACACAAGCGGAAGCTCCTCCTCGGGAATGCCGATAC
>CAZPPN010000295.1:0-2855 GCA_964588425.1 uncultured Ruminococcus sp.
TTTCGTCCACCTTTTCAAAGGTGGTGGGTTCTTAGGGCAACGCCCTGAGCAGGGTATGGGACAGCGTCCCATGAACCAATCCCCCCACGAAAGGAGTTATAACATGAAAACAAGAATACTAATACTGCTTGCCGCCATTCTCACCTGCACATCCTGCTCCGGAGGGAAGTATTCAGTGTCGCCGAGAGCTGAGGATATCGCGGAGATTGATTATGTTGTACATGCGGCGGGGAAGCTGTATGGGTATGATATGGACGGAGTGTACCGATCGTTTCTCGGATCGAATTCGCTTGAGGGACTGGAAAATTGCGCGGAGAGAGGCGTGAGGGCGGTGGAGCTCGACTTCAACTTCACGTCGGATGGAAAGCTCGTGTGCATACATGACTGGAGTCCGGAGTATATCGGGAATATCGAGGTAGGAGAGGCACCTGCGTATGAAGAATTCATGTCGTATGACGTCTATTGGAACTTTACTCCCATTGATACGTCCGATGTGCGCGATTACCTCGAGAATAACCCCGATTCATACATAGTTACCGACGTGAAGGACCGCTTCGATGAGGCAATGCGGATCATCATGACCGACTGCGGAGAGTTCGCCGACCGCATTATCGTCCAGATCTACGATACCGATCAGTATGATACAGTGCGCGCGATCGGCTTCGATAACGTCATCCTAACGCTCTATATGCTCCCGTGGGAGGAGAAAACCGATGCCGAGTATCTCACTCGCTTCGCTGAAAATCATCCCCTCGTTGGCTTCACGTTCGCTTCCGCACTGTGCGATGAGGAGGGATTTGTCGCGGAAATGAAGAAATCCGGCGTGCCGCTCTTCGTCCATACAGTCAACGGCGAGGAGGAACAGAAAAAATATTTCGATATGGGTATTGACGGCATATATACCGATGATGTATAATTAAACTGACAAGCACGGTTGTGCAGAAAATTAACATTTCAATAAAGATATCAAAGGAGAACATTATGAACATTCCGAGACCAGAATACCCCCGTCCGACCCTTGTCCGCGGCGAAAAATCGTGGATCAACCTCAACGGTAAGTGGGAATTTGCCTTCGATTTCGGTAATTCCGGCAGAGAAAGAAAAATGTGGGAAGCTCCGACATACGAAAAAGAGATTCTCGTCCCGTTCGTGCCCGAATCAAAGCTCTCCGGCATCGAGTACGTGGATTTCATCGCCGCCTGCTGGTATAGAAGAAAAGTAACAATTCCGCAGGACTGGTGCAGAGAATGCGGTCGTGTGCTCATCCACTTCGGCGCTGTCGACTATTACTCCGAAATCAGAATCAACGGCAAGCTCGCGGGATCTCACAGAGGCGGATATACTCCGTTCGCGCTTGACGTGACAGACCTTCTCGAGGACGGCGAAAATACAATCTCCGTGTTCGCTGAAGATAACGGACGCGATCCCCTCCAGCCGACGGGCAAGCAGACATACCACCGCTACGGCAACGCAGGATGTCACTACACTCGCTGCACGGGTATCTGGCAGACCGTTTGGATGGAATATGTCCCGAAAAATTATATCAAAAATCTCAAGCTCACACCCGATATCGACGCCGGCAAGCTCGATGTTGTCGTGACACTTGAGGGCGAGCATTCCGCATTGAAGAGCGTGACTGCGGCGGTGTCTTTCGGCGGTCAGCAGGTATCGGAAGCAGCAGCTCCGGTGCTCGGCAAATACGCGCAGTTCTCGATTCCCGTGCCGGACGCCAAGCTGTGGTCGTTTGAGGAACCCAACCTGTACGATCTCACGGTAACGGCAGGCGAGGACATGGTTCAGTCGTATTTCGGCATGAGATCTGTTGCGATAAACGGCTACGCGATCGAGATCAACCACAAGCCGGTTTACCAGAGACTCGTTCTCGATCAGGGATACTTCCCCGACGGAATCTACACTCCGGGCAGCGATGAAGATCTTATCCGCGACATAGAGCTGTCAAAGAAGGCGGGCTTCAACGGTGCGAGAATGCACATGAAGGTATTCGAGCCGAGATTCCTGTATCACGCGGACAGAATGGGATACCTGCTCTGGGACGAATTCCCGAACTGGGGCATGGACGAATCGAATCCCGCGTCACTTCTGTCGATCCTTCCCGAGTGGATGGCTGAGATGGAGCGCGACTACAATCATCCGTCGGTTGTCGGCTGGTGTCCTTACAACGAGACGGGAAGAAACAGAAACAAGGATGTATTCCGCGCGGTATATCAGGCGACGAGAGCGATTGATCCCATGCGGCCGATCATTGACACATCGGGATATGTTCACGTAATCACGGACATTTACGACGTACACAACTACGATCAGAATCCGGAGACGTTCAGAAAGGCATTCGAGTGGCTTGAGAGCGGAGAGGGTGAGTTATTTGTGAACAATCCGGGATACGAAGAATACGAAGGTCAGCCGTATTTTGTATCGGAATTCGGCGGAATTTACTGGAACATTGACGACGACGGCACTCCTGCTTGGGGCTACGGCAAGGCTCCCGAGAAGATGGAAGAATTCTACGACAGATTTGAGGGGTTAGTGAACGTACTTCTTGACAATCCGAAGATGTGTGCGTTCTGTTACACTCAGCTCACTGACGTATATCAGGAGAAGAACGGCATTTACGCGTTTGACCGGACGCAGAAGTTCGATCTTGACAGGCTGTACAAAATCATGACTCGCAAGGCTGCTATTGAGAAGTGACGGGTGTAACTGAATAATGACAGGGCTGCTGTGCTGCGGAGATGATCTGCGGTACGGCGGCTTTTTTTGAGTTTGTGCGGATTGTTAGTTCCTTCTTTTTTCTCCTTTATCGAGGAGCGCATTTATAAATAAATGCAAAAGAAGCA
>CAZPPN010000296.1:0-2844 GCA_964588425.1 uncultured Ruminococcus sp.
ATACGAGGCACTAAAGCTTAAAAACCAGCTTTGCTTTCCTCTGTACGCCTGTTCCCGCGAGATCGTAAAACGCTACAAGCCTTTTCTTGATGAAATTGATCTCACATACACGCAGTACATTGCCATGATGGTCATGTGGGAGAAAAAAAGCGTGAATGTAAAAGAGCTTGGCGATTGTCTGTATCTTGACTCCGGTACGCTGACTCCCCTGCTGAAAAAGCTGGAATCAAAGGGACTTCTCACCAGAGCGCGTTCGGCAAAGGATGAGCGCAATCTCGTTGTCGCAATCACCGAAGATGGCGAAAAGCTCAAAGACGCCGCTGCCGAGATACCGATCCGCATTGCAGGCTGTACGAACCTCACACCCGAAGAGGGGATGATGCTGTACAAGATCCTGTACAAAATTCTCGGCGAAGAGAAATAACGCAATTCAACAGAACAAAACCGCCGCAGAGGGATTTTTTCTTTCAAACGGCGGTCTTTTTGTATTCACATATCAATTTTGTTCTTTACATTATACTTTTTTCAACCGCTTACAGTTTATTTCACAAAAGAATTCTCCATTGTCTATTGAAAAAATCTGCGGCATACGATATAATACAATCAAGAAGAACGTTCAAATTAAAAAACGCAGAGGAGGTTTTCTATGTTCCGATCAGATTTCAATTCAGCAATTATTGAACCTTATTATGATGGAGGAGACAGCTACACGGGGCATCATAAATACAGTTGTATCATGCAGTATCACGCAGAAGGTGATATTACACTTGAACAGGAATGGGATTCCGCAATTGTGACCGTACCCGCAGGTGGAAACGGCAGATTCAGCCGCGAAATCGCAAAGTGTGACCTGTCCATTTACGACACCGTCAATATATTCATGGTTTGTCCCGACTACCTCAGAGTGCAGGTGTATTTTGATGATGATCTTGTGTTCGATCAGATGGGTGCCGGAGAGTCCTGTGTTCAGCACGCTCCGATGAAAAAGGATTCCGTCACGAAGATCGAATATCATGTGTATAACACGACAGACCGCGAAACGATCCTGCATCTTCACTACCTTGGCGCGGCAATAAGCTCATCTCCCGTCGTTCCTATGTATACGGGCAACTGGGAAGGATGCTTTGCCGAAAATCCCGATCTGACGCTTTTCAATCATGAATACATGAACGAAGCCGAGCTCGATTCGCTGAAAAACTGCATAAAAAAAGAGCCATACCGCAATGCATACGAAAAGATGCTCAGAAGTGCGGAACAGGCTATGAAACAAACTCCGGAGCAATGGATCGCTAAAAATGTCAGTGACCACTACCGCGGCGGCCGTCGGTTCAGCGAAATTCAGACTCTTGCGTTTGTCGGTCTGCTTGAACAGAATGAAGAAATGATGCGTATGGCGTGCCGTTATGCACTCTGTCTCTCAGCCTGTACATATTGGGGATGCGACCCGATGGAGAATGTCCCCTACGCGGTATGGCATCACCGTTCATTCTTCGAAACGGCAGGATGTGCGTCTCTTGCTGTTGTGCTTTCGTTCTGCGGTAACATTCTGACATGGCACGGACGAAATATTCTCTACAATGCTATCATCATGAAGGGACTGCCCAGAATCGAAGCCGACTTCATGACGATGGAATACATCTACAAAATGAATCAAGGTCTTGCCTTCATGGAGGGCTACACACAGGCGCTGATCTGTCTGTGCGATCGCTATCCGCGTTTTGAAAAGAAGCTCGATCTCGCGGAACAGCTCTTCTTTGAAATGATCGACGCTGCGCAGAATGCTGACGGAAGTACTGATGAGGGCGGCGCTTATTGGAATTACACATGGTTCTCCATGTTCTATTCCGCAATACCGATGGCACGCAAGCGCGGAAAAACATTATCTGAATACATCGGCGACCGCATCTCAAAAACTGCGGAATACGGAAAATTTCTTCTTCAGGAAGACGGCGGTACTATCAGCGTAAGCGACTGCGGCAGTACACATTACTCCGGTACGCTCTGCACAGGTATGTACATGATTACAGGAGATCCCACATGGGCAGCGCTTTTCCGGATGGCTTCGGATTCGATGGATATGTACACAATGATTTACGGACAGAATATGCCGAACGGTGAACTTCCCGAGCAGCTTCCGTTTGCGGATTTCAAGGATCTCGGTCTGACATCGGTGTACAGCGGCGGCATCCGTACAATTCTGATCTCAGGCAAGTCCAATGTAACGCATTGTCACAGTGACAAGGGCAGCTTCTTTGTCTATAAGAACGGAAAATGTATGCTTGCGGATCGCGGTACTCTTTCATATGAGCTTGCTGACGGTGACTATCTGCACAAAACCGAAGCTCACAATGCAGCGGCACCTCTTGATGCTGACGGCAAGCTGATGGATCAGATTATTGCTGACGGAGTTTATTCGCCGTATACAATCAATCACAACAACGGTGCTTTTGAATGGGAGAGCGATCACACCGTCATGTGGGACAATCCCGTTATTCTGAAGAACACGCGAACGATTGTATCCGCCAAGCCCGGCAAATACGAGGTCACAGATACTTTTGAATTCACCGAGCCGCACGCAGTTGCAGTATTCTATCACATTCCTGCCGATGCTGCGGACGAGGTATCCATCGAAGCGCTTACAGATATCGTTTCCGTTACTGAAACCGAGGACAATTTGATCTGGGATCACCGTACGGTCAAGGTACTGCGATTCACAACAGCGCCTGCCTGCAGTGTTGTTGTGAAAACAAAAGTAACTTTGTTGGATTGAGTCTTTGATGAATACTGTATATAACTGAAAAAAATGACGTATCGATTTTACTTTACTGAAGTACTCGATACGTC
>CAZPPN010000297.1:0-2828 GCA_964588425.1 uncultured Ruminococcus sp.
CGTCATCAAAGAAGTAGAAGCTGTTCTTCTCCTTTGTACGGTTTCTGTAATACATATTGTTCTTCACTACGCTGTTCGCAGGGTTGCAGGCAAGAAGCGGGTCATCCTTGTCGACTGCCGATGAATCGATCACAAGCTGTGACAGCTCCGGGAATGCTTTCGACCATGCTTCATTGCTGCAGATGTCGTGAAGGTCGGTAAACTGTGTTCCGCGTGACGCAATTGTTCCGTACCAACCGCTGTCAAACTCACCCTCACGCATTCTTGCGTCATAGTAAATCGGCTGCTCGCCGGAAGTGATGATCACATTATTGCAAACCTTATTGTCACGTCCGCCGCCGATCATAATACCAAAGCTGCCCGTATTTACGATGATATTTCCATAAACTTCCTGTCCTGACATACCGTCGTCAAGATAGATACCGATCGTCAGCGTATTCTCACGCCCGATATCATGTATATAGTTATATCTGACAACGCTGCCGTAAGAGGTAAAGTTTCTGCCTGCATAGAATGCGCCGGTATCGGATGTCTCATAGCAAATGTTGTACGCTTCGTTATACTCAATGGTCTGATAAGCGCCTCTCCAGCAGATCGCCATATGGGGATTATTCGCAATCTCGTTGTGTGATACCGTAGTACCGCATCCGAAAATATCAATCGAGGCTCTTGTTCTCACATAAGTTGCGCAGTCGTGAATGTAATTGTTATATATGAGGTTTCCGGATTTTTTCAGGTTTACGTTATCGCCGCCGTTGATTCTGATGGCGTTGTCACCGATCTCGAAAATCTCGCAGTCCTTGACAGTCATGTTCGTACCGTTGATATCCAGTCCGATGCCTTTAATACCGTAGACCTTGCAATCTTCGATTGTTACATTGCTGCCGTTGATATTCATACCGTTTCCGGCAGTCGCGCAGACAGTAAAGCCCTTGAAAGTGAAGTCTGTAAGAGATCCGCCGACAATAGATGCGTTGCCGGACATGATGAAGTCACTCGATTCCATATCAGCCGGGGGATAGAAATACATCACGCCGGTTTCGCGGTCGATGTAGTATTCGCCGGGCGCATCAAGTTCTTCATACACATTGAAGAAGTAGTATCTCTTATTCACGTCTGTTCCGTAGAACGTCAGGTGTCCGAGAGTGATCTTATCATAGTCAGGACTAATGCTTTCGAGAGGATTAGCCGCGTCTGCCCAGTCAAACATGAAGTATCCGAATGTCCATACTTCATCAATGCTCTGCCACTGCTTCATACGTTCGGTAACATCCGCGCTGACGAAGAATGTAGGACCATCGGGATTTACTTTATCCGTACCGAGCTTGTCGCCGTATGCCGTTACTCTGCCTGTCAGAGACCAGTCATCATTGGGGTATCTCGCGAGCTTGAGCTGCTGACCGCCGAAGTAATAATCCGCTCCCGCAGGACCTGTGCCGCCTTCGTACAGTGAACCGAGATTATATCCGCCGAAAGAATAGACTTTGTCTCCCCAGTCGGCTGCTGTTTTGCCGTATTTTGTGAGGTCGATCTTGACAAGCTTTTCAGCCGCTTCCTTGTCGATGATGGGAGCTTTTTCCTCTTCCGTCAGAGGTTCGCAGTCCGCTGTGTCAAGAACGGTACCGCCCGTGAGAATAGCACCGTGCTCTTCTTCGGATACAAATACGATCGGGCATTCCGCTGTTCCGTATGTACCGTCAGATCCGAGGTTCAGACCGCCCGGCAGGTTGTATGTACCCGATTTCACGATAACGGTAATTCCGCCGTCCGGGAGCGCGCCGTTGTTTTTCATCTCGATAATCTTCGCGTTGGCTTCATCCAGAGTCACAAAAGGTGCAGCCTCGCTTCCGTCACCGGATTCCGCAGCATTGCAGTCGACATACATTGTCATAGAATTTGTGCCGAAATACTCGACTTCTTCTGCATATGTGGGCTCATGTGTTTCGGATTCCGCAGCGATCTCTTCACCCTCGCTCTCGCTATCACCGTTCACCGTAGTTTCATCGGAGCAAGAAAACATAGAGGACGCTCCGAGAAGAAATGCGAGAATCAGAGCCGACAGTTTTTTCGGTTTAATGCCTGAACAGACAGATTTCATAACCAATATTCCTTTCATATTCATCCGAGAATTTATTTATCGTATGTATTATATCAGATTTTCAGAATCAATGCAATAATATTCGGCAACTATAACAATTTGATATTCAGCATAAATATTTATATAACCAAAAGTAATACCGAGGTATATCCCTCTCCGATATGCTCGGATTACCATGAAAAAAGTCCGTTAATATGCCGAATTTCACTCTGCGGCGCTGCGATTTATCAAAACCTCTTGATTTATTATACTTGTTATTGTATAATAACTGTGACTGCATATTCCGACAGAATTTTCGATTTTTTGTGTGGGATTTATGCGGATCATATTTACTTTTGACCTAAAATACAGTATAATTATACCGCACGATTTTTGCATCTGTGCTGACGTTTCCGGATGTGCAAAGGCTTCCGGAATTCCCAAAACATCAAAAACGCGCAAAGATAAACCTCCGTCGGACGAGTCAGTATCCGGCGTGTAAAACGGAAAGCGCGTCACAACTGAATAATTTTGGTGTCACACCCGGCAGTTTTAACAGAACCGGGATTTCATTCGATGATATCTAAGAAATCACAGCGCAGACGGATCTGCATTTTATGTCTCACGCCAAAGAGACGATCCGTTTTGTAACACACTCTTTGCGGGGGCTGTGATTAGCCGGTGTGTGGGTTCGCGCAGAGCTGTAATACGGCTATACGTGGTCTTTTGCCGCAAAGGGGGATGCAAAAAA
>CAZPPN010000298.1:0-2820 GCA_964588425.1 uncultured Ruminococcus sp.
TTTGGCACCGGGCAGAAATTCAAACGAAATGTGTGTATTAACGTGTATGTATATATTTCCACACACAATTGTTATTATATCACATTATGTTTTAAATTTCAATACGCAAGCCACAATTCACATTTTTTTTACAATTCATCCTATCAAAACAGCCGCGGGAATTTCTTTTTCTCTCCCCTGCCGCATTTTTCTTCTCCGGCACATTCATTATGCTCAGGCAGATCGACAAGGATTGTATCGTTCCCGATGCACTTGATTCTGCACCAATCGATCTTCAGAAAACGTTTTCTGTCCGACAATCCGAGAAATCCGTCTGATACAAAAATCGAGCAGATGCTTCCGTTTTCGGTTTCAATTGAAAGATCGCATATATATCCGAGTCGTTTTCCGTCACAGATATTTATCACTTCCTTTTCTCTGAGAGCCGAGAAAGTTGAATTCAACAGATCACCCCCTCGGAGTCTATGCCGAAGAAGTACCGAATATGAAAAACCCGTACCTTTTTGAGATACGGGTTTGGATTGATTCGATTTTACGAAGCGGAAGGATATGTCTGGTCGTACCAGGAAAGGTAAACTGCAGGAATGGAGTTTTCGTTATTGAGTGCGTCTGTAAGAGCAACGAATGCTTCTTCTTCCTTGAGTTCATTCTTCCACTCGTTGATTGCATCCTTGAAATCAGCCGCGGAGCAGTTGTCGATCTTTTCCTTATAGATCTTGGAAAGCTCTTCGAGTTCCTTCATCTGAGCCTCGTTCTCGTCAATTACATGCCCTGTGAAGCCGATGTAGGGGTCGCACATAGCGTCGATGTTCTTCTGCTTGCCGATTTCCCATTCGTCCATAGATCTGCCTTCACCCGGGTATGTCATGTAAACATTACCTGTTTCGAGAAGATCCATCTGATAGTCATCGCTGAGGATTTCGATTGTTTCTTCGGAATCATCTTCGTAATCCCAGTGGATGCCCTGAACACCGTACTGAAGAATTGTTCTGAACTGCTTGTTCGTGTTAAGGAATGTAACGATTTCCATGGAACGTTCAAGGCTCTTGGAGTATGTACTTACAGCGAACATGGAGCCGAAAACATCATCTTCTGTGAACATAGGAGCCTTATAGATTCTGGAGTAATACTCATCTTCGTATTCAGCGAGAGTAGAGGGGTCACCCTTAACGATACCGACAGCGAACTTTTCACCGTCTTCAAGAGTACCGTCGCCAACATATCCCATTTCTTCAAGTTCCTTCATAAGAAGAACTGTGTTTGTATATGTTGTATTGGCAAGAATGCTTCTCGGGGATGCCTTGGAGCTGTATGTAGTAGCGTTGGAAAGCTGAGAAGCTACGAGAGACCATTCGCCCTCTTCCATGCCCCAGTATTCCATGAATGCTGCTTCAACGGGAGCAAGAAGCGGAACTACGCCTTCAAGATTCTGGTTGCCGATATCCTTGATGAAGTCGCCGCACTTGATGAATGTTGTGAGTTCATCGAAGTGGTAGTCGTATTCGTCAACAAGTTCCTTATTGATAAGGAGATATTCATATTCGCCTACCGGATGGTTATTCGGAACTGCATAGATACCGAACTGGTTAGCGAGGTCGAAATATGTGGGGTAAATATACTGCTTGAGGATCTTCGATGTGCTGTTGAGTTCCTGATCAAGCTGCTGGATATAATCGTTGTCGATCATATCGAGATAGTTTTCGTAACCCTGAACAAGGAAAATGTCCATCTGGTTTTCACCGACTTCGGGATACTGCTTGATGGAGATACCGAGTTCGTTGATGATTGTTTCTTCTTCTGTTTCAGCTTCTGTTTCTGTTTCGGTTTCTTCAACTTTGATACCTTGAGCCTTGAGAGCCTTGAGTTCTTTCTTTCTCTGCTTTTCGGCTTCTTCTTCAGCTTCGATTCTTTCGCCGATCTCTATGCTCTTCTTGTAAACCGTATCCCAATATTCATCTTCGGGAATAAGATGGAGCTCAATGGCTGTATCGAACTTAGCCTGTGTGAGTTTATTTAATTCGTCGGATACCTGCTGAATAGCTTCTTCTGTTGTATTCTTACTTGTGGGAAGCCACATTGAGAGAGTCATGGAAACTCTCTGAGCTTCTTCTGTATCGGCGGTCGCAACATCTTCTTCAGTTGTAGCGGAGTCTGCACATGATGTAATTGTGCCTGCTGTCATCAACATAGCAAGTAAGAGACTAAAAAACTTTTTCTTCATTTAGAAATCCTCCTAATGGATTCTGGGATTTGCATACACAACTGCCCAATATAATTCTTACAATATTGTACACGAAAAATGCGATTATGTCAAGTCGTTTTTATATCTAAAAATGCCGTAAAAATTTCTCCGAAGCCTCAAGATCACTCGTTTTTTTGTAATTTAACACCAAATTATTCATCTCGGTTTTGTTGAAATTACTATTTTCTTTGTGCGGTTATCACAAGTTAGACTTCTGTAAAATGTTCAATACATCCAATTTTTAAATTTTTATTCGAGATAATCCTTGAGGCGTTTCGATCTGCTCGGGTGTCTGAGCTTTCTCAGAGCTTTTGCTTCAATCTGACGGATTCTTTCGCGGGTGATATTGAATTCCTGTCCGACTTCCTCGAGAGTTTTCGGTTTGCCGTCGTCAAGTCCGAATCTGAGCTTGAGAACCATCTCTTCACGCGGAGTGAGAGTATGAAGCACATCCGCAAGCTGTTCTCTGAGAAGCTGATACGAAGCAGCATCTGCCGGTGTGGGATTATCGTCATCGGGGATAAAGTCACCGAGGTGGCTGTCGTCCGCTTCGCCGATCGGAGTTTCGAGCGACACGG
>CAZPPN010000299.1:0-2803 GCA_964588425.1 uncultured Ruminococcus sp.
GAAGCCGAACTGCTCCTCAATCTCCTGCATAGCGCCTTTGTCTGTCTGACCCTTTTCCTTGCGGTCTACCATAATGAAGGTAGCGACAACCTTTGTACCTTCAAGGTGAGAAAGAATCTCCATGCTCTCGCGGATTGCAGTACCTGCGGTGATAACGTCCTCGATGATAACGATCTCTTCGCCTGCCTGAGGAACGTATCCTACAAATGTACCGCCCTCGCCGTGGTCCTTGACTTCCTTGCGGTTGAAGAAGAAAGGCACGTTAAGACCGTTCTTGGAAAGAGCAACAGCGGCGGATACGGAGAGAGAAATACCCTTGTATGCCGGGCCGTAAAGAACAGCCTGCTTTGCACCGAGCTTTTCAAAGTATGCTTTTGCATAGAATTCGCCGAGAGTAGCGATATCGTTACCGGTCTTGATCATTCCTGCATTTATAAAATACGGAATCTTTCTTCCGCTTTTTGCTGTGAAGTCTCCGAATTTGAGAACTCCTGCGTTCTCCAAAAACTGTATAAATTCGCGCTTATATGCTTCCATGGGGGTGTTCTCCTTTGGTGTGTATTTGTTTATCATAAAAGTGCAGAGTGCAGAATGCAGAGTGCAGAGTTATGGTAATTTTTCGCCGGGGACGAAAAATATTTTATTTAAATTAGTAATTTTTTTCTTTTGAATTGCAGATTGCAACTAAAATTGAGATCAGTTCGTTAATGTCAGAGTTCAAACTTGAGTATTCTTTCTCATTCAAATATCCTGTTGCATATAAAAGTCTGAGCCAATAGTCGGTTTCATTTGCTTCTTTTAAGGCAATCGCGATTTTTGAATAGAAGTCAGGTCTTGACTGTCCGCGCTGAGCTTCGCTTACATTAGCACCAATACTTGTGCCGCTTCTCATAAGCTGTTTTGATAAAATAAATTCTTTTTTATCTTCGCAAAGATATTGATACAGCTTTACAATCCTTACCGAAAAATCAAAACTCTTGACTTCGATAATCGACTTTTCCATATTAAACCTCATATTTTTAACTGGAAATTACCGAGCAGCGCGAGGAAATTCACCTCAACTCTTAACTCTGCACTCTTAACTCTGCACTATATCAGTTGCAGAATTCGCGTACAGCGCGGAGATAAGCCTCAACGGGATCATCAGCCGCAGTGATCGGGCGACCCATTACAATGTAGTCAGAGCCGAGCTCGCTTGCATTTTCAGGTGTGGCAACGCGCTTCTGGTCGCCTACATCGCTGCCTGCAAAACGTACGCCGGGTGTTACTGTGCAGAATTCGTCTCCGCATACGGAGTGAACCTTGCCGGCTTCAAGAGGTGAGCATACTACGCCGTCAAGTCCTGCTGCCTTCGCGTTCTGAGCATAGCTCATTACAACTTCTTCGAGGGGTTTCTCGATGAGAAGCTCGCGGCGCATTACTTCCTCACTTGTGGATGTGAGCTGTGTTACCGCGATGAGAAGAGGTCTTGTGCCGTCTTCGCGTGTGAGTCCTTCGATCGCAGCCTTCATCATTTCGATGCCGCCTGCCGCGTGAAGGTTTGTCATGTCAACGTCAAGCGCGGAGAGAACGGACATCGTGCGCTTTACAGTGGTCGGAATGTCGTGGAGCTTGAGGTCGAGGAAGATCTTGTGTCCGCGTGACTTGATCTCACGAACGATTTCCGGACCTGCGCCGTAGTACAGCTCCATGCCGATTTTTACATACGGCTTTCTTTCGCATCCGCTGAATTTGTCGAGAAACTCGAGAACTTTTTCTTTGCTCGGAAAATCACAAGCAATAATTACATCCTTGCCCATCAGTGAGCACCTCCGATTATTTCATTAAGATTATTGATTTTGTATTTATCCATCGCCTCGGGCAGAGCCTTGATGATATCGAGACAAGCCGTGGGGTCGATGAGGTTTGCAGCTCCTACTTCAACGGCAGTTGCACCGCAGAGCATCATTTCGATAACGTCCTCTGCTGTGGAAACGCCGCCCATGCCGACGATCGGGATTTTCACCGCGTCGTACACCTGATAGACCATTCTCAGCGCGACGGGGAGAATAGCGGGGCCGGAATAGCCGCCTGTCTTGTTCGCGATGATGGGCTTTCTGGTGCGGAGATTGATTCGCATACCCATGAGGGTGTTGATAAGCGAAACTCCGTCAGCACCGCCGGCTTCAACCGCACGCGCGATCTCGCAGATATCTGTTACGTTGGGCGAGAGCTTGACGATGATCGGCTTTTTGGTGACGCGGCGCACGGCTTCGGTAACGCTTGCCGCAGCTTTGGGATCAGTGCCGAACGACATTCCGCCGCCGTGTACGTTGGGGCAGCTTATGTTTACTTCAAACCAGCCGATGTCGTCCTGTGTATCGAGCTTTTCGACAACGGAAACGTACTCGTCGATCGAGAATCCGCTGACGTTCGCCATGACGGGTTTCGAGAAGACCTCGCGCATCTTGGGAAGCTCCTCGGAGATAACCTTGTCGACGCCGGGGTTCTGGAGTCCAACAGCGTTGAGCATACCCGATGCAGCTTCAGCGATTCTCGGAGTGGGGTTTCCGAATCTCGGCTCAGCGGTCGTGCCCTTGAACGAGAACGATCCGAGCACGTTGATGTCATATATCTCCGCGAACTCGTATCCGAATCCGAATGTTCCGCTCGCAGGTATGATCGGATTGTCCATCTCCACCCCGCAGAGCGTTACTTTAAGTCTGTCGTTTTTTATCATGTTTATATCTCCTTTATTTTCATGGGACTCTGTCCCAAACCCTGCAAGCCTTTGAAAAGGCTTGACCGAAACTTTCTGACTGGG
>CAZPPN010000300.1:0-2801 GCA_964588425.1 uncultured Ruminococcus sp.
TGCAACAGGAAATTGAAGAACAGGAACGACAGGCAGAAAACTTGGAACAGTTTATCCAGAGGGTAAAGAGAAACAGCGGTCTTACAGAACTCACCCCTTACGCGCTGCACGAACTTGTAAAGGCGGTCTATGTGGAAGCGCCCGACAAGTCCGGCGGCAAGAGGAAGCAGAAGATTCACATCTGCTATGATCTCGTGGGATTTATCCCGGTGGATATTCTTGTAAAAGCAGAACAGGCATGACCGAAATCATGCCTGTTCCAAGAAAATTCAATTTTACTGTCTTACCAGCAGGGGGCTTCACAGCTTCGCTTTTTTGGTTTATATGGGTTTATCGGATTTTATCCCAAATCAGCCGATTCTCTTGAATACCGGAATCTTCTTTGTGCAGACGTGGATCTTACCGTCCTCGGGGAGATCGATTTCCTCACCTGTGTAGAAGTCAGCCCACTTTGCGGATATGGGGAGATATACGTCTCTCTCATCACCCTCACCTGCAAACAGCGGTGCAACAAGAAGATCGTCGCAGAAGAGATATTCGTCGTCGATCGTGTATGTGTTCTCGTCATCCGTGAAGTCAGATACAACAGCACGCACTGGAGCACGGCCGGTGTCGCGGTACTTGTCGAACGCAGCCTTGAGCATCGGAATCAGCGAGTATCTCAGCTCGATCAGCTCACGGATTTCATCTTCGCAGTTAAACATAATCCACGGAATACCGTTAAAGTTCCATGCGTTGACAAGGCACTGTACGGAGAATACAACGGTCTGGATACGTCTGATGCATTCTTCTTTCGTGGATGCCGCGCGGAATTCGGGAGACCAGAGAAGTCCGGAGAAACCGGAGTTGACAAGCGCACGGATAAATGTTCTGTGATCGTAAAGGTCACCGTAGAGAACGAACGGATACGGAGCAGCCAAAGCGCCCATGGAACGGATCTCGCTGAGCGTGGGCTTTCCGTCAAGCGCTTTCATGAGAGTCTTACAGTAAAGTGTACCGTGCATCGAGTGGTACTGTTCGCCGTCCATGCCTGAGGGGAAACGGGACGTAAGCGGGAAGCACCATCCGCCGGTGAAGTCGCTGGAGTCACATTCGTCGAGCTTGAAGCCGTCAATACCCTTTGCAATGATGTTCTTTCTGTGATGCTCAGCGAAAATGTTCGATGCTTCCTCGGTCGCAAGGTCGGGTACAAGTCCGCCGAATACTTTGTGCTCGCCGCAGTACGGCATGATGTCATTGTAGAACGGAGCTTTCGGATGCGTGTATGAGTGTTCCCAGAGGTTGATGTGATATCCCTTTGAGAGAATGTATTCAATAAATCCGTCCGGATCGGGATAATTGCTCGGACGCCATGTGAATGTGCAGGGATACGCAACTTCATGCCAGCCGGGTTCGAGACCGATGATATCACAGGGAATGTTATTGTCTCTGAAATAGTCCGCAACCTCAATGATCTTGTCGGATTCCCACTGTCCGTAGCAGCGGTAAAGAAGACCGAGAGCCCATTCGGGAACATCGGGACCGCCGCCCGCGAGCATATTGTACTGAGATACGATATCGGTAATCGTGTCGCCTTCGATGATGTAAACATCAATACCCTGAGCCGCGGGGATCTTTATGTCCATTGTGAGCGTATCAAGCTGGCGTACGGCATAAAGAGCGTCAACAGTATCCGCGTCACTGTATTCGAATTTAATATTCTCAGAGTTTTTCTTCTGATAACCGCAGTAGAATTCAGCATAGCGCGCGGTATCAAAATACATACCCCAGCCGTTGTTTGTTACAAAGAACGGAACGGGAGCGTGTGCATCGCCTGTGGGCGTTCTCGGGTCAGCATTTACTGCAAGACGAAGTCTCTGTCCGCGATGCTGGAACTGGAGCATCTGAAGACCGAAGCCGAAAATTTTGCAGTCATCATCAATCGGGAACTGCAGAACAGCACCTGCGGCTGTCTGTCGGTATTCGATCTTGTCGATCGGAAACTTGACATCAGTCTCCACATAGTTGAATCCGTCGCAGTATTTTGACGGAACGTGTTCTTCGGGTGTGCCGAATCTGAGTCTTTTCATATTTGTCCTCCGTTATAGAAGTATTAAAAGTTGTCTTAAATCATGAATCATGCGCGGTAGAGAAAATCGTTCTCTTTGCTCTCGAGTACCGCGAGATATTTCGCACATTCGGTTTTTGCGTATGCAAGATCAAGCTCACGGTAGTTTCCGCATTCAACCGCACTCGCGCCGAATACTTCCCCGTCGTGCGCGATGATCTTTCCGAGAACGTCAAGAACAACGTCAAGCACACGACAGTCATCCTCACCGCGGACGAGGAGATAGAATCCCGTTCTGCAGCCCATCGGACCGAAGTAGATCACATTATCCCTGATGTCAGAGTTGCGGATGTAGGTTGCAAACATATGCTCAACCGTGTGCATGGTGATGTTGTCCATGTAGTCACCTGCGTTTGGCTTTCGCGTGCGGAGATCGTATGTCGTGATGTCACCGTCGCGGCGTGAGATATAGATTCCGGGATCGAGCAGATTGTGATCCACGGTAAAGCTTGCGATTTTTTCCATATTGTGTACTCCGTATGGTTTTTGATTATGTGATTATTATACCAATCGGATTACAATATGTCAAGCAGATTTTTCCACCCTCTCGCCGCACCCATCAGTAAAGTTTTGATCAAACTTTTTCAAAAGTTTGCGGGTTTTTAGGGCGGCGCCCTAAATCGACCTCCGCAGAGGTCGAAAAGTCCAGGACTCATGAAAAAGTTCCTTTTTTGCTTCTTTTTTCCTCGCTAAA
>CAZPPN010000301.1:0-2787 GCA_964588425.1 uncultured Ruminococcus sp.
GTGCTCATCATGGAGCTGATAAATAATATCGCAAAGGAACACGGCGGTATTTCCGTCTTTACCGGAGTCGGCGAGAGAACACGCGAGGGAAACGATCTATATAATGAAATGAAAGAATCCGGAGTGCTCGCCAAAACCGCGCTTGTGTACGGTCAGATGAATGAGCCGCCGGGAGCGAGAATGAGAGTCGGGCTGACGGGACTGACAATGGCGGAGTATTTCAGAGACCGAGAGGGACAGGATGTGCTCCTCTTTATCGACAATATCTTCCGCTTCACGCAGGCAGGATCAGAGGTATCAGCTCTTCTCGGACGTATGCCGTCAGCAGTCGGTTATCAGCCTACGCTCGCCGGAGAAATGGGGGAGCTGCAGGAGAGAATAACATCCACAAAGAAAGGCTCGATCACTTCTGTTCAGGCGGTCTATGTTCCTGCGGATGACTATACCGATCCGGCACCGGCGGCAGCATTCGCACACCTTGACGCAACAACAGCGCTCAGCAGATCAATCGCATCGCAGGGTATATATCCGGCAGTCGATCCGCTTGAGTCCACATCACGTATTCTTACTCCCGAGGTTGTGGGGGATGAGCATTATCGCGTCGCGCGTGAGGTTCAGCGGATTCTCCAGAGATACCGCGAGCTTCAAGATATCATCGCGATCATGGGTATGGATGAGCTGGACGAGGATGATAAACTCCTTGTTGCAAGAGCGCGGAAGATAAGCAGATATATGTCGCAGGCATTTCATACAGCGGAGACATTCAGCGGAATCCGTGGGCAGTATGTTCCGCTCACCGAGACTGTCAGAGGCTTCCGCGAGATCATTGAAGGACACTGCGACGCACTTCCCGAGAGCGCATTCCTCTATATAGGTTCGATCGACGAAGCGTTCGGTAAGGTGCAGGGTGAGCAGGGTGAAGAGAATTACGGCTGAGGTGAATTCATGAAAAAATTCAAGCTGCGGATAGCATCCCCCGACGGCATGAGATATGACGGTGACGCCGTTATGCTCTCGGTCCGCGGAATCGGGGGTGAGCTTGCCGTGATGGCAGGACATATCCCTTTTGTTACCGCGCTGGGGACGGGTGAGTGCAGAGTATACATCGGCGGAGATAGCGAGGTTATAAAATGCGCTTCACTTTCGGGAGGACTGCTTGTGGCTGCTGACGACTGCGTGCGTGTTCTGTCGTCGGATTTCAGATGGCAGGAATAAGTTTGATAAATGAAATAAGCTGCCGTACTATGAATTACTCCGATGTACAGCAGCTCTTTGCCTTGATTATTCCGGATGACGGTCTCTCACGATCGAGAACGCCTCTTTTGCAATGTCAACCGTTTCGGCAATGTCGGCGTCAGTCAGCGCGGCGTTGATGAAGTGGTTGTGGTGGTTCGTGAAGAATACACCGCGTCGGACACATTCGGCAACCCATTCCTGATGCAGTATAAGACTTACGTCGTCGGCGATACGCATATAGAACAGCGACGGAACACCGCTGATTTTCAGATTGAACCCGTATTCCGCGCCTGCTCTGATCAGCTCTTTCTTCAGCTTTGTACCCTTGTCGATCAGAACGGACGGGCAGTTCAGCTTCTTCATTTTTTCGATGCACGCAATACCTGCCGCAAATGGAACAGCCGAGAGCCGGTAGCTTCCCGTGTAGGACATTGAAGATACGGTGTTCTTGAGGAAATCCTTGCCGCAGAGTGCAGAGACATTGTATCCGTTCGCTATCGCCTTGCAGAAGCAGATCATGTCAGCCTCAAAACCGAAATAGTGGTCACTTCCGGCAATGTCGAGCCTGAATCCTGCGCGTACATCGTCAACGATCAGCACGGTCGAGTTGTCGGTACACATTTTGCGGAGTCTCTTCCAGTATCCGGCACCCGGAAGCTCGTTGTCCTTGAAGTTTCCGTGCATATACGGCTGAGCTATGACTGCGGCGATCTCACCCTTGTTTTCCGCGAATACTTTTTCAATGGCATCAATATCGTTCCACTCGACATAGATGTTGTTCATGACATCTTCCGGCAGAACGCCCGCGTAGTCGATTTTCTGAGTCCATGCCCCGACACCGTGGTAGTAGCCTTTGAAGAACACTATCTTCTTGCGGTGGGTGTATGCCCGTGCAGTCATTACCGCGAGAGTTGTGACATCGTTTCCGTTTTTCGCGAAGAATGCCCAGTCGGCGGATGCAACCGTGTCAACGAGAAGCTCGGCGAAATCAATCATCACAGTTGACGGAGAGGTTGTGCAGTCGCCTTTTTCTCTCTGCTTAGCCGCCGCTTCGTCAACATCGGGATCATTGTAGCCGAGTATGTTCGGACCGTACGCACACATATAGTCTATGAACCGGTGACCGTCGATGTCCCAGAAATATGCACCCTCAGCTCGGCTTGAGAACAGCGGAAACGCCTCAACGGGAATAAAGCATCCCTCTGCAGGCCCGAGATGACCGTATACGCCGGACGGGATTACTTTGGCGGCGCGTTTGAACTGTTCCTGTGAATTGGGATATGTAAAAGGTTCTCTCATGTCTGCCTCCGATTATCTGAGATAAAGCTCCACGCGGGAGAGGATTCGGTTTATGTTGTCGATCTGCGAGATCATGCCGCCCATTCGTACTTTTCCCTCGCCAACCGCCGCGACGCTGTTGATTTTTCCGTCAAAGAGATCGTGCGCGACGTGAACATCCTCGAACGCCATGTATGACATGATGTTCTTCGGAACTCTCTCAGAGAAAGTAAATCTGCTGTCTTTTGCGATGATCGCGGCTTTTGCCACACC
>CAZPPN010000302.1:0-2784 GCA_964588425.1 uncultured Ruminococcus sp.
TACCGCAGAGTGCAGCGGCTACGGCTATTTTTACGAGATTTTCCGCAATTCCGTCGAAGTCTACATTTCCCTCTCCGATCATAAAGTCGATTGCACGGCCGCAAAGAATCGGGATATAGAGTTGGAGAATTACGGTAACTGCGGCGAGAAGGACTGTCAGGACTACAAGTGGAATATATTTTTTGAGATATCTCAGAAGACGCATGAGGGTTGCTTTTTTGAATCCGGATTTCTTAGCTGCCATTTTTACGCCTCCTTCTTATACTGAGATTCATAGATTTCGCGGTAGACGGGGCAGCTTTCGAGAAGCTCATCGTGCTTTCCGATACCCATGATTCTGCCGTCATCGAGAACGATAATCTTATCGGCGTGCATAATTGACGATGTACGCTGGGAAACGATGATCGTTGTCGGATCGTAGTCGAGGGATTTCAGCTCGCGTCTGAGGGCGGCATCCGTTGCGAAATCGAGTGCGGAAGCGCTGTCGTCAAAAATCAGAATCTCGGGACGTCTGACAAGTGCTCTTGCGATCGTGAGGCGCTGTCTCTGTCCGCCGGAGAAGTTCTTTCCGTTCTGAGCAACAGTTGACATAAGTCCTTCGTTTTTTGCGGCAATAACGTCGGCTGCCTGGGCGGATTTTACTGCTGCCATAATTTCTTCATCTGTTGCGTCGGATTTGCCCCATGTAAGGTTATCTCTGATCGTTCCGCTGAACAGGGATGCTTTCTGGAGAACATATCCGATCTTTCCTCTGAGATCTTCCGATGTATATTCACGGACATCAACGCCGTTTACACGAACTGATCCGCCTGTAACATCGTAGAATCTTGTGATCAGATTTACAAGAGACGTTTTTCCGCATCCCGTACCGCCGATAATACCGACCGTCTCACCTTTTTCCACGCTGAATGTGATATCCGTAAGGGATTCTTCACCGGCTGACGCATACCTGAGTGATACGGCATCAAATTCGATTGCAGGGGCGCTGCTGTTTTCCTCCGCAGATTTTTCGGGGAAAGTCATGGCAGGTTCTGTTTCGAGAACTTCGCTGATTCTCTTCATGCATGAGATTGCTTTGCTGATTGAGATGATAAGGCTCGCGAACTTGACAAGCTCAACGAGTATCTGCGTCATATAGTTATAGAGCGCGACTGCCTGACCTGTTGTGAGCTTTCCGCTGTCAACGCTGATTCCGGAATACTGAAGAAGGATTACGATTCCGAAGTTGAGTATAACGAGAGTCAGCGGATTCATGAGCGCAGAGATCTTACCGGCAAACTGCTGACGTTTATTCAGCTCGTTGTTATATGCGGCAAATTTTTCGCGCTCGCCGTTTTCCATACCGAACGCACGGATAACTCTCGCGCCCGAAAGATTCTCACGTGTTGTTCCGGTTATCGAATCAAGGCTCGACTGTACTCTCTTGTACGCAGGTACTGAACCGAGCATGATACCGAACACGATTGCCATAAGCACAGCGATCACGGCGAGGAAGATCAGAGATGATTTCAGATCAATCGCCATAGCCATAACGGTTGCGCCGAACACAACGAAAGGAGATCTGAGCAGGAGTCTGAGTGCGAGGTTTACGCCGCTCTGAACCTGATTCAAGTCACCTGTAAGCCGGGTGATGAGAGTCGGAATTCCGGCTTTGTCAATATCGGTAAACGACAGTCTGTTGATATGGGTGAAAAGGGACAGACGGAGCTTTGTTGCGCATCCGACCGAAGCCTTTGCCGCAAAAAACTGAGCTGTGATTGAGCAGACGATGCCGATCACGCTGAGGAGAACGAGAACTGCAAACTGTTTTACGATGTATGCTGTATCATTGTTTCTGATACCATAGTCGATAATATCAGCAACAACAAGGGGTACAAACAGCTCGAACATTGCTTCAAGCAGCTTGAACAGCGGGCCGAGGATCGCCTCAACGGTATACGATCGAAGATATCTGAAGAGGTTTTTCAATTTACTTCTGCCTTTCCGTTTATTCTGGATTTTTCAGTAAATTTAATTATATCATAATTCCGACAGGTTTTCAATGATTTTCCGGATATAGTGAAAAAAGCTGTGTCACGTTTACATTTTCAGATGTAATTTGTGACACGGCTTTTTTACATTTTGAATTTTTACTCTACTTTTTCTCCTTTAGCGATTAGAAAAAAGCACCAAAGAAGAACTTTTTCTACGCATTGGGTGTTTCGAGCTTCGCAAAGCGCTCACTTCGCCTCAAGCCACGACTTGCCTACTCCGCAGTCTGCGGCGAGAGGTACGGACACTTTCACAGCGTTCTCCATTTCGCGTACAAGTATCTCAGCAGCACGGTCGGCACATTCTTCTCTTGCCTCAACGATCAGCTCGTCGTGTACCTGCATTATCAGTCGGGCGTCGATTCCCTCTTCCTTGAGTGCGCGGTTTACATTGATCATCGCGATCTTGATGACGTCTGCCGCAGTTCCCTGAATCGGGCTGTTCATTGCGACTCTTTCACCGAATCCGCGGAGATTTTTATTTGTCGATTTCAGCTCGGGGATATTGCGCCGTCTGCCGAATTTTGTGGTTGTATATCCCGTTTCCTTGGCTTCCTCAACTGTGCGTTTCAGATACGCGTCAACACCACTGTAAGTCGCGAGGTAGTTTTCGATATATTCCTTCGCCATTTTGCGGGTGATACCGAGATCCTTTGCAAGCGAGAATTCACCGATTCCGTACACAATACCGAAGTTTACGGCTTTCGCGCGGCGTCTCAGTTCCGGAGTCACATCGTCAACGTCAACTCCGAAC
>CAZPPN010000303.1:0-2778 GCA_964588425.1 uncultured Ruminococcus sp.
GCGGTGCATGATAAGGGAAATTCCGTCGAAACCGTAGTCGAGCATTTCCTTGAAGCCGGCTATCACGTGATCCCAAACCTCGGGATATGCGTACGAACAAATCTGAACAATACGTCCGTCGCGGGTTCTGCAGTAGTATTCGGGATGATTTTCGACGAATTTGTGCGGGATGTAATAATTTTTGTCAAGAATTCCAAAATTTGTGATACTCATTCTGTATGCCGCAAGTGCTTCAACCTTGATGCTGTGCAGGAAATCGAGGGTTTCCTTAAAGTAATCCGCACAATTTTCGCGGTGAGCGCGGTATCCTTGATTATATCTCTGAGTATTTGCAGAAAACAGCGGAGCCGAGTTTATAAAATCTGCATCATCTCCGTAGTCTTCGAGAAACTCGATTGAACATATTTCAGCATCCGAGTTTTCGAGCTTTGCAAGTCGGCACAGACGGGCTTGCGGTGTTTCAACTCCGTCCATTGTGTAATTGTTTCCATCGAAATGGTAATGTGCGTTTCTGTGTGAAGAATCAGATATTGTTTTCTTGTACTTTTCCGTTTCTTCAACCGTCATTTCTTCGAATCTCAGCCACATTATAGCTGCGGCTGTCGGCTGCGAAGATTTCAGTATCTCGATATCAATCATTTGATCCGTCATGTCAGCGCACTTCCAGAAATACTCCTGACAGTATTCGTAGTCTGCCCATTTGCACGGGGGTCTTTCGGCAGGTGAGGTGATCAGAGAAAAAGTTCTGTCCGAGGTGAGCTTGAGAGCGAATTTATTCGATGCGATATTGACCGTGCAGATATATATCTTATACCAACCGGTGAGTTTGGGTGCAAGGGTGAGATTCGGCGGATTGGTTTCTTCTCCGGCAGCGAGCATGACGCCTTTTGTTTTGCCGGTTTCGTATTCGGCTGCCTGCCAACGGTCAAGAGTCAATTTCGGGGTGATATGTTCCTGTTGTACTGTGATTGACGCGAGGTCGGATATAAGGATTTCTTTCATGTGCAGATACTCCTTTTGGGGATGTTGGTGGCATATATGGCGTGCTGAAGTTACGGCTTAGGATGTAATTTGCAGCACGCCTTTTTATTGATGGTTGGAATTAAGCTCTTCTTTTTCTCTTTATCGAGAGAAAAAGAAGCAAAAAGAGAACTCCATCGGACGTCTTGGGTGTTTCGAGCTTGCGAGCTCGACAAGGGACGTTGTCCCCTTGACCCCTACCAACTTTTGGAAAAGTTGGATCAAAACTTTTTTGAGGACAAGGCTTGGCTGGGATTTATGCTATCACCCAGGTAACGCTACCTTTTGCGTCCTTGAGCTCGATTCCCATTGCGGAGAGTTCTGCTCTGATCGCATCTGCCTTCGCGTAGTCTTTCGCTTTCTTTGCGTTATCACGGTCGCGGATCATTCCTTCAACCTTTGCCTTGAGTTCGTCATCAGCTCCGTCGCTTCCGCAGGTGATAACAAGCTCGCCGGATGCTGCGGATGCTGCTGCCTTTGCGGCTTCGGCTTTCGCGATCTGGGCTTTCTTTGCTTCTTCGATCAGGTCGAGCGAGAGAACTGCATCAAAATCTGCGATGAGTGCGGTCTTTGTTGCGTCGTTTGCGTCGGACTTCAGCACATCATAAAGTGCTGTGATCGCGAGGGATGTGTTGAGGTCGTTATCCATCGCATCCTTGAACTTTGCCTTGAGGGCATCAAACTTGTCCTGCTCGATGGCATCTGCGGAGTCGAGCTTGAGGGAAGCGATCTTCTGAATCAGCTTATTGTACGCGGTCTTTGTGCCGTCCATGCCTTCCCATGAGAATACGAGAGACTTTCTGTAATGCGACTGGAGGCAGAACAGACGGTATATGAGAGGGGAGTAGCCTTTTTCTTCAAGGAGAGATACTGTCAAAAATTCACCCTTGGATTTGGACATCTTGCCGCTCTGGGTGTTGAGGTGGAGAATGTGGAACCACTGTGTGCACCACTTATGACCGAGGTACGCTTCACTCTGCGCGATTTCGTTTGTGTGATGAGGGAACGCATTGTCGATGCCGCCGCAGTGGAGATCGAGATATTCGCCGAGATTCTTCACGGAAATAGCGGAGCATTCAATGTGCCATCCGGGATAACCGATACCCCACGGGCTGTCCCACTTGAGTTCCTGATCTTCGAACTTGGATTTTGTGAACCAGAGAACGAAGTCGCTCTTGTTTTTCTTTGCTGTGTCTTCTTCAACGCCTTCACGAACGCCGACTTCAAGATCTTCGACATCGTGCTTGTTGAAAACATAGTATTCGTCGAGCTTGGATGTGTCGAAATAAACGTTGCCTTCAGCGATGTATGCGTAGCCTTTGTCGAGGAGTCCCTGTACCATCTCGATGAACTCGGGGATGTAGGAAGTAGCGGGAACAACGATCTCGGGCTTTTTGATGTTCAGCTTTTTGCAGTCGGCGAAGAACTGCGCGATTTCCATGACGGTCTTGTGCTCACGCTTTGCACCCTTGAGCATCTTGTCCTCGCCTGTGTCAGCGTCGCTGGAGAGGTGACCGACGTCGGTGATGTTCATGCAGCGCTTGACCTCGAGTCCGTCGTAGCGGAGATATTTTTCGAGAACGTCTTCCATGATGTAGGAACGGAGATTTCCGATGTGCGCGAAGTGGTAAACGGTCGGGCCGCAGGTGTACATTGTGCATTTGCCCGGCTCGTGAGTAACGAATTCGTCACGTGTGCGTGTTAATGTGTTGTAAAGTTTCATATTGTAAATTCCTCCGATTGGTTTAAGTTAAAGCT
>CAZPPN010000304.1:0-2744 GCA_964588425.1 uncultured Ruminococcus sp.
AATCTACCGCTCATCTGACTGCGAGATTGCCGAGACGGAAAAATTCGCGCTTGTGTACTATAATGACGCAAATCGCAATGTACTCGGAACAAAGCTCTATATGGGTCTCGACCGAAAGTATCTGACTGCGGTATGCGAACGCGATCTTGCAAATAATATCACTTCATATGCCTACAAAACAAGCAGCGGCCAGATAGTCTCAAGCGGTGATTTCTCTGAGGAAAGTATCGGTGAACTTTACGACAGCGGAAGAAAGACCACTATGCGCCGCCGTGAGAAATTTGCTGTCGATCACTCGGGTGTGAGAATGCCGACCGTAAGTGAAACCGGAATTCCAGCGTGTCTGCGAAAATGGAGATTTGCAGATTCATATACAGCAAGCGAGCATGAATTCAGCTTCAGCCTGTGTACAGACAAAACGGAGTACATTTTCTCGATTCAAACTGCGGACTCCAATATCTACTGCGGCGCATCGTACAATACCGTGTTCGATATGGGGCTGTTCGCAGGAGCGCAATATTTCAGAATCCGCAATTATAAGGATAACACAAAACCTTTCTGCACGTTTTTCTCGAACTTTGCCTGCGATCAGCACGATACAAAGATTCCGACAGACGAATTCAAACCCGGTGAAGCGTCTGAGACAAGTAAAGGATATCTTTTCAGTCTTAAACGCTACTCTGAGAACGAGATAATTCTTGCCGGATGCGGAGGTGACGAATATCCGTACCGCAGGAATGCAGAACGGGTGGAAATATTCCGAGAAATTTGATGTGCCCCGATGAATAATTATAAAAAAATCCACTCAACCTATTGAATAAACCGAATAAATGTGATATCATTTAAATAATGTGAAATTATCACTGAATAAAAAACAAGAGGTAAAAATCATGACAGCAGATAAGAAAATTGGCTACGCCGTTGTCGGTACCGGTGTCGTCGGTAAAACTCACGTGAAATCGGTAATCGCATCAAAGAACGCCGATCTTGTAGCGGTGTGCGATCTCATTCAAGAAAAAATGGACGAGATCAAAGCACTTGAACCGAATGTTCTTACATACACATCCTTCGATGAAATGCTGAAGAATCCCGATATCGACATCGTAAGTATCTGCCTTCCCAGCTCCATGCACGCTGAGTTCGCAGTACGCGCAATGGAAGCCGGCAAGAATGTTCTTGTTGAAAAGCCGATCGATATTACAGTTGAAGCAGCTCTCAAGATCGAAGAAGCGAGAGTACGTACAGGCAAGATCGCAGGCGTAGTTCATCAGAACAGAAACAATGCAAACATGAAGCCTATCAAGGACGCAATCGACAGCGGAAAGATCGGTAAGCTCCTCTTCGGTGAATTCTGCGTTAAATGGTGGAGAACTCAGGAATATTATGACAACGGCGGCTGGAGAGGCACATGGGAATGGGACGGCGGCGGATCTCTCATGAACCAGGCTGTACATACAGTTGACCTTATGCAGTGGCTCATGGGTGACGTTGAGAGCATCACATCCCAGATGGATATCTACAATCATAAGATTGATACCGAAGACTTCACATCTTCCATCATCAAGTTCAAGTCCGGCGCGAGAGCAGTATTCATCAGTACAACCTGCGCGCTCCAGTCAAGCACTGGCATCATGCTCTACGGTTCCAACGGTTCCATCGAAGCAAACGGCGATACCATCAACCATTGGAGATTCCTCGACGCTCCCGAAGATGAAGAAAAAATCATGTGCGAGAAGTATCGTGGCAATGCTGCTGCCGCTGCTGCTGATCCCACACTCTGTGTAGGTCATCCTTCTGTAATCGAAGATATCATCGCGGCTGTCCGTGACGGAAGAGATCCCCAGATTCTCCCGCTCGATGCCATAAAGAGTGTCAGAATCGTAAACGGTATCTACGAGTCCGCAAGAACAGGCAAGACTGTTTATTTCGACTGATAAAACAAAACAGAGCTGTAATTACTCGGCGGAATTATTCCGAATGAGTATTACAGCTCATTTTTTATTTGATAAATCCCTCATGCCGCAGAAGCCATTCTTTCTTTTCCAATCCTCCTGCGTATCCGGTCAGCTTTCCGTCAGTACCGATCACCCGATGACAGGGAATAATGATCGAAATCGGATTGCGGCCCACAGCACCTCCGACAGCCTGCGATGACATCGACGGAATATTCCGCTTCTCAGCCAGAATACGCGCGATCTCCCCGTAAGTCATAACACCGCCACACGGAATACCGCACAGAATCTCCCATACCTCCTGCTGAAATGATGTTCCGTGAGGATCAAGCGGCAGAGCACGGATGTCGAGGAATTTTCCCGCAAAGTATTCATCAAGCCAGAAAACGGCGTCACGGAAAACTCCCGTACATCCCGATTCGCACAGCTCGCCGTCAATTCCGCCGAGAAAATGATTCTGTCCCTCGAGCCAAAGACCAACAAGCGATTTTTCATCCGATGCAAGGATCAGCTTGCCTATCGAGGATTCATATTCATATTTCAGATACATGGCAGAACCTCCTTGATTTTTCTTTATTATAACCCATATTAAAAATTTTGTCAATAAATTTCATACGCGCTATTGACAGCGTAACAATGTTATGCTATAATACAATCGCAACGTAACAATGTTACGCAAGACTGATGGGAGAAAACAATGTCAGAAGAACTGATCACCAAGAAAGAACTGCTTGATATGTTCGGCATTTCATACGGCGCTCTGTACCGCTGGAAACGAAAGAATCTCATACC
>CAZPPN010000305.1:0-2708 GCA_964588425.1 uncultured Ruminococcus sp.
GATGTGCTGTATATATATTTTATTGTTTTTGCGGCACAAATACAAGAGCTGAGGGCGAAAGTTTACAAACTATCCATTAAAACATTAAAGTTTGTTGTATAATAGAATACGTCAGATGAATTACATTTGTCAGAAAGAGATGGGAAAATGCAGGAAAAACAATTCAGAGACGAGTTTCCGTCTCTTGTGCGAAATTTTGCGAACTATAAAGATGTCGTCCAGGGATGCTCGAAAAAAACGGTTACCGAGTATCTTTTCGACCTCAGAACATTTTCACGGTATCTGAAAGCGTCACGGGAAGGAATACCGCTCAGCGGAGAAGAATTCGAAAAAATCACGATCACCGACCTCGATACAAAATTCTACGAAAGCGTTACGACATCCGAGGTCTACGATTTTCTCGCATATGTCGGAGGAGAGCGTGAGAACGACACAAGAACCAGAGCAAGAAAACTCTCCGCAATCAAGCAGTTCTATAAATACTGTACCGTTAAGCAGAATCTCTTCGAAAACAATCCGGCGCAGAATATAGAAACGCCGAAACTGAAAAAACAGCTGCCCAAGCATCTCTCGGTTGACGAATGCGTTGATCTGCTTGAAGCTGTCGGAAACGACGAGGAATCCAAATCCAAGGAACGTGACTACGCGATTCTTACACTGTTCCTCAACTGCGGTATACGTCTGTCAGAGCTCGCAGGAATCAGCCTGACCGATCTTGATTCGGAACTGAGATCAATGCGTGTTATCGGAAAAGGCTCAAAGGAAAGAATAGTATATCTGAATGAAGCGTGCAGATCGGCAATCAATGCATATCTCCCGATCAGAATGAGCATACCTGCCAAAGAAAAAGGTGAGAGCGCTCTCTTTCTTTCCAGACAGGGCAAACGGATTTCGGTAAAAACAGTTCAGTGGATGGTTAAAAAATACCTCGGAGAAGCAGGACTTGAATACAAAAACTATTCGACCCATAAGCTCCGCCATACAGCCGCTACACTCATGTATCAGTCGGGCGGTGTTGATGTCCGCGTACTGAAAGATATCCTCGGTCACGAGCAGCTCAATACCACGCAGATTTATACTCATGTATCAAACGAACATATGGAGGAGGCAATGACGAAAAATCCTCTTTCGGATATAAAACCCAAACCAAAAAAGAAAGTCAGAAATCTTCGCGAAGACAGTGAAAATGACGAAAATGAGTAATTTCAGCAGAAGCAAGGAGGAAAAATGAAAAACTACATACTTCACCTCGAAAACCCCGCAGTCAATTGGGAAAACGCATCACCGATCGGCGGTGGATCTCTCGGACAGATGATCTTCGGTACTGTCGCATCGGAAAAGCTGGTGCTTAACGAAGAGTCAATATGGGCAGGCGGACCGCAGGAGAAAAAGATCGACGGGTTCCTTGAAGGAATCAAGTATGCAAGACAGCTCTTTCTCGACGGAGATCCCGGCGGCGCGGATAAGTGGATGACAGAAAACATGGAAGAGCTTTTCACCGTGTTTGATTCGTATGAATACGCCGGTGAGCTTCATGTCAAGCTCCACGAAGACGATGCCTGCGAGAATTACAGCAGAGATATCGACCTCATGCGCGGTATCTGCACAGTATCGTACACCAAAGACGGAGCGGATTACAAAAGAGAGTTTTTTGCATCCTATCCGGCTAAGCTGATCTGTGGAAGATATACATCCACAAATGCTTTCTCTGCAGAAATTACATATACAAGAGAGAACATAACATCTCTCAGCATTCTCGAAGATTATATTGTCGCAAACGGAAAGACCGATACAGGCGACAACGGCTTCTCGGTTTATGTGAAAATCAAGACCGACGGAAAAGCTGTCCCCTCTGATAGCGGAATATCCGTGTCCGATGCAACGTACATCGAGACTTATACAGGCATCTTCACGGCATTCAAGTTTGACGACATAAAGTCCGCCGCAATGGATGTAATGATCGGCGCCAACCGTGATATGAGTGACATCAGACGCGAGCATGAAGATGATTTTTACGCACTCATGTCGAGATCCGATATCTCATTTGAAGCCGATGAACAGCTCGTATCACTTCCCGTGTCCGAGAGAATTGAACGTCTCAAAGCAGATCCTGATGCCCGCGACTTCGGACTCATCTCACTCTACTGGCAGTTCGGCAAGTATCTCCTTGTTTCATCCAGCCGAGAGGGAACACTTCCCGCAAATCTCCAGGGCGTCTGGTCAGAAGGCATCGTATCTCCGTGGCAGGCTGACTACCATGTAAATATCAATCTCCAGATGAACTACTGGCAGGCTGAGCAGGCAAACATCACCGAATGTACATCCGCTCTGTTCGGGTACATGAATGACTATCTCCTCGAAAACGGCAGACAGGAAGCAAAGCAGAACTACGGAACAGGCGGTATGGTCGTACATCATGTTTCGGACATATACGGATATACCGCAGTCAACTCAAGCGTCAGATGGGGAATGTGGCCGATGGGCGGTGCGTGGCTCGCTTATCATATGTGGGAACATTACCTCTATACGCAGGATAAGGAATTCCTCAGAAATACCGCATATACTTACATCAAGGAATGTGTTGTATTCTTCACCGAAAATCTTGCCGAGGGAAAAGACGGATATCTGCACTCAGGCCCGTCCATGTCTCCCGAAAACTATTACTATACCGAGGTCGGCGGCGAGAAATACCAGACCCATGTCGCACT
>CAZPPN010000306.1:0-2707 GCA_964588425.1 uncultured Ruminococcus sp.
TCTGGCAATACAGCGTGACGACGAGAGGATAAATGCATCGGTGCGTGAAGCTCTGCGTCAGACGTTCAAGCCGGAATTCCTCAACAGAGTCGACGAATGTATCGTGTTCTCTCGGCTTACGGAAGCTGATGTTGAGAAAATCACAGAGGTCATGCTCGGAGAGGTTAAAAATCGCATCGCGGCTCTCGGCATACAGGCGGAATTTCCGCACGATGTGATCTCGTTCATCGCGAAAGAGGGGTACGACAGACAGCTCGGAGCAAGACCGGTCAGACGCGCCGTTGTGAGACTTGTCGAGGATACATTTTCCGAGGCTCTGCTGAGAGGGGAAATAAAAAGCGGTGACAGAGTATCGGCTGAGCTTGACGGCGGGAAGATAGTTTACCGGAAGGAAAAATGAAATTGCTGTTGTAATTATAGAAAAGTTTTGATCCAACTTTTTCAAAAGTTGGTGGGTTCTTAGGACAACGCCCTGAGCAGAGCTCGCAAGCTCGGAACACCAAGTACGTCTTTTCGCTACTTTTAAAATGTTAAGATGGCGTGTTGCAAATTACATTTTACAATGTATGTGCATTACGCCATCTTATTGTTATATTATTTTGCTCGAATCTTATCTCAGCCATCCTGATAGAACTTCAGCGTCACGATAGAACTGCTCTTCCGTATCATCGTGGATGAATTCAAGAAACATACCGTGGTCACTGCTGTCGGATGCGATGATGTCTATGTACTGTCTCCAGATCTTCTTGCCTGTGATCAGCGGGAATTTGGCGTCGCCTTTCCATGTGAATACATGAACATTGGTGAGATAAGGCAGAACCTTCTTCAGCGAGTCAATGTTGTATTCCTCAGTTTTGTGCTGGTTGGGCTGCCAGTAGAGTCTCAGATTGTCGTCCGCTACCTCGTCTATCATACGCATCGTGCTTTCTGTGCTGTCGGTGAGCGTGTGGGGATGGAATTCCGTACTGACCGTGATGTTCTTCGCAGCAGCATAACGGCACGCTTTTCTGAGATTGTCGATGAATCCTCGGCGATCTTCCGCAGACATTTCGTATGTGTGACCTTCACCTGCCCATACTCTTATCGTATCTGCTCCGAGAAGCACAGCTGTGTCTACCGCTGCAATCATATCTTCCTCGGGACCTTTGCATTTGTAATAAGATCCGTATGCCGCTGTTTTCAGTCCGTGTGAAGCGGTAAGTGAAACAGCTTTTTCGATTTCAGCACTGTTCATCGGCGGAACGTGAATATCTCCTCCCCATTCGAGAAGCGAGAGTCCCGCGTCTTTTGAGATTTTTACGATTTTTTCCTTATCGAATTTTCTGAAAGTTACTGTTACAAGACCGCAGTTCAGCATTTTTTCGTCCTCCGATTTTTTATTTGAATTGATATATGTTTTTACTTAACAGCATCGCCGATTACGTCAGCCATTGTGTAGAATCCGGCGGACTTTCCGGCAATGTGGAGCGCAGCGCGGATAGCACCGATTGCGAAGAGGTCACGGCTTTCGGCTCTGTGTGAGAGTGTGATTACTTCATTGTTTCCGGCAAAAATTACGGAGTGATCACCGACAATCGTACCGCCGCGGATAGCAGAAATTCCGATTTCCTTTGTTTCGCGCTTTTTGCGTACCGACTGACGTTCGTATACATATTCCGTGTCAATTCCTGCTTCGTCACGGGCATCACGTGCTGCATCGGCAAGCATGAGTGCAGTTCCGCTCGGTGCGTCGAGTTTGTTGTGGTGGTGCGCTTCCACGATCTCGATATCGAAATCCTCGCCGAGAACGGATGCCGCCTTTTTCACAAGCTCCGAGAGAAGATTGATGCCGAGCGACATATTGCGCGACTTCAGCACAGGGATGACCTCAGACGCTTCTTTGATCAGGATCTCTTCGTCGTCGGTGTGACCTGTTGTGCAGATGACAGCAGGAGTGCCTGTTTTCTTCGCGTATCCGAGAACATTTCCGATTGTGGTGTGATATGAGCAGTCGATGATAACGTCCCCCTTGACATCAAGCTCGTCAAACGAGGAAACGATAGGGTATGAGGCATCTTTCTTTACAACATCGACACCGCCAACGATCTCACAGTCGTCACGTCCGCTTACAATATCGGCAATGACAGAGCAGAGACGACCGCACGCGCCGGATAAGATTATTCTTGTTTTTTCCATATTTCAACTTCCTGTGTTTTGTCGGATATCAGCCGATGAGACCGCACTTCTTCATGGATGCGATAAGACGGGCTTTGTTGCTGTCATCCATTTCGCAGAGCGGGAGACGCATTGAATCGCTGCACATACCCATGAGACCGCACGCTGTCTTTACGGGAACGGGATTTACTTCGATGAAGAGATCGTTGATGAGATCGAGAAGTTCAAGCTGGAGCTTTCTTGAACCAACAACATCACCTGCGAGGAACTTAGCACAGATATCGTGAGTTTCCTTCGGCATGACGTTGGAGAGAACGGAGATAACTCCGAGGCCGCCGAGCGACATAATCGGTACGATCTGATCGTCATTGCCACTGTAAATCGCGAGAGAATCGGAAAGCTCGGCAGCGATCTGTGCAACGAGAGAGAGATTGCCGGATGCTTCCTTGACTGCGACGATTCTTTCGTGCTTTGCAAGCTCGCGGTAAACGGGCAGGGTCATGTTCACACCTGTTCTTGAGGGGACGTTGTAGAGGATGATCGGCTTGTCGGT
>CAZPPN010000307.1:0-1384 GCA_964588425.1 uncultured Ruminococcus sp.
GTAGATCGCTTCGGTGAACAGGTACATACGGAAGTAGTGGACGGAACACATTTCAAGGTAATCACAACGGTCGATCTCAGCAACAACTTCTACGGCTGGGTGTTTGCATCTGCAGGCAAGATCAAGATACTCTCTCCGGCAGAAGCCATAAACGGTTTTAATACCCTTGTTGAATGCTATAAATAAATATTTTCACGGAAGGTGTGCATCTGAATGTACACCTTCCTTTTCGCCTATTGACAACTTTTCGATCTTACGGTATAATATTCCTAACAGAAGCAACTGCTTCCAATAGATCGAAGGGCGACAATATGAGACAGAAAGATACTGAACTGATGAATCGCATCAAGGATTACGCAGAGGATTACTATACAGTCGAGGGACGGTCTCCGAGCACGACCGAAATAGCAAACGAAATGGGTATTGCAAGAGGTACAGCATACAAGTATCTTGTGGCAATGGACGAACAGCATATGATCTCCTACGACGGCAAAGATATATTGACCGATAAAATTGAAAAGCTCCGCGCAACCACAAGAGCAGAGGTTTATACAGGTTCTATCCCGTGCGGCGGTCCCGAAAGCGTAGAAGCCGCTGTTGAGGATTATGTATCACTCCCCGTATCCATTTTTGGTTCCGATGAAATGTATGTACTGCGTACTCATGGCAGCTCCATGATCGAGATCGGCATTGACGAAGGTGATCTTGTTGTCGTGAAGAAGCAGTCTACCGCAAAAATCGGTGATGTTGTTGTGGCACTGCATAACAACGAAAGTACATTGAAAACACTCCGGTATGATAAAGAAAAGGAAACCTATATCCTGCACCCCGAAAATTCATCCATGCGGGATATAGAAGTAGATGATCTTGTTGTACAGGGCGTTGCCAAATTTGTAATTAAATCCTTGTAGTCAGGAGGTCATGTTCATGAACAAAGTCGCTGTTGCCGTTTCCTGTCAGATTGACACAGACGGCAACATCCATCCGCTTTGCATCAAGTGGAAGGATGGTCGAAGATGGGAGATAGAACGGGTTCTGCACACCTGCAGAAGTCCCGATCAATCCTTTGAGGGAATCAGATACACGATATTGATTGGAGGCGTTGAAAAATATCTCTACCGCAATAATAATCGCTGGTATGTGAACGCCCCCACATAGGAGGAACAAGCACCGGATGAAAACATTGGTCACATATCGAGAGATCGAACAAGTAGGCGAAAGCCTGATCCGCAAGTACATCGGTAATCGGTATCCACCCCCAAGATGTGTGGATATTGAAGGATTTATCACACAATATCTTCATCTGCCGATTGAATATGTCAGCATAGCTGAAGCGGATAAAGATAAAATCGGGTTTGTATCGGACGGTAAATACCGCCTGAAA
>CAZPPN010000307.1:1484-2691 GCA_964588425.1 uncultured Ruminococcus sp.
TGCGAAACACAAACTGACAGACTTGCATCGGTACTTCTGATGCCGAGATTTCTGATGGAACAGACATTACAGGAACATACAGGTGGTTCATCGATCTGCGTTTACGGTGACGGTGTGATCCGCAGTACAGATAAAATCACCATACAGCACATGGCAAATGCCATAGGCGTATCCTTTTCGGCACTCGTCACAAGACTTCGTGTACTTGGCTTCCTTGAATACCGTGATCTGTCCGAATACATTGAAACTGAGATGAATTTCGGAGGTGACGTATAAATGCAGCAGGCACAAATACGAGATTATAAGCGTAAACCGCTTGTTCCCGAAGTACAGGACAAGCTGGAACGCTCCTATAGAGAAAGCCTTGATCTGAGCGAACGAGAACTTCACTGTCCCCATTGTAATTTTTTCATTCTAACCGTGTTCTCGGATGTATCGGGACATTTCAAGGCGAAATGCAATAACTGCAAAACAATCACAATTTTTAACTTAGGATATTTCCGCCGTTTCAAGCGGTATGATGATATCCACCATCGAAAACATTCCGGTTACAGAAGATAACCCTACAATCGAATAACAACCCTTACGATTCATAATCGAGCAAGCGAAGTGCGGGATTATCCCCGGAACTATCAAGCGCCGTATGAAGCCGGAGGACATAGGATAACTATGCCTTCCGATTTCAACGGCGCTTTTTTCATGCTTTAGCGTGACTTGCTCGTGACCGCTTCATACGGCGATTAGAAGTCCTTTCCCCCACAGTTTTACGCTGTGCTCGGGAAAGGACTTTTTTATGTTTCCGTGGCTCTGCTATATAGCGAAGTACCCGTAACCTCGGTGGATTTTTGAACTCACAGAAATTCACGCAAACAGAGGTTACGAAAATGAAAGGACAAAAGAAATATACACTTCGTGAGATCAAAGCAATGGTCTCTCATACAACCAATATCGCATTACCGACCGCAAAGGCTCTCCGTGAATCCGGCGAACCGCTGGTATCATGCAGAATCAACACAAGCAGAATTTCGGTTTACAGAAGCGGATTTGCTCTCTATGAAACCGATATGGGCGTTACTGTGTTCCGTGTGGAGGACTGCGGCGCATATGTTTACCACTCCGTTGAGGAAGAAGATCAGTTTATGCCGGAAGAAACCTTTTCCGATGAAGAATGGACAGTACGTTTCATTTTGGAGGGCGAAGATCGGCT
>CAZPPN010000308.1:0-2686 GCA_964588425.1 uncultured Ruminococcus sp.
GCAAGCCGGGTGATTCACAAGAGGAGGCGGCCTCCTCCTCTTGTGCGCCCTCCGCCTACCCATACATAGGTTTGGAGCACCCAACTAACGGCTTAGTTATAACCCACCGCTGTAAGCAATCCAAAAAAACACAATCCCCAAAAAGGAGACCATACAATGAAACCTAAAACAAAGTATTACCTCGTAGGCAACGCCCACCTCGACCCCGTCTGGCAGTGGCGCTGGCAGGAAGGAAGCATGGAAGCAAAATCCACTATCCGCTCCGCCCTCGACAGAATGAAGGAATTCCCCGAGTTCCGCTTCGTCTGCTCATCTTCCTCCGTCTATCAGTGGGTGGAAGAGTTCGACCCCGATATGTTCGAGGAAGTAAAACAGCGCGTAGCCGAAGGCAGATTCGTCATCATCGGCGGATGGCACGTTCAGCCCGACTGTAACCTCCCCTCGGGTGAAGCATTCGCACGCCAGTCCCTCTATTCACAGAGATATTTCATGGAAAACCTCGGCACAACCGCTAAAGTCGGATATAACGTCGACAGCTTCGGTCATAACTATATGCTCCCCCAGATCCTCAAAAAGAGCGGCATGGATGCATATATCATGATGAGACCCGATAGAAACGAAAAAAACCTCGACAGCGACCTCTTCGAGTGGATATCCCCCGACGGATCTTCCGTTACCACTTACCGTATCGCTAACTACGCAGGCAACTCCGCGGATATGGCTGAGCTTGAAAGACGCCTTGCCCATGTGGATAACGCAACCTGTACCGATATTGATACAGCACCCTTCTTCTATGGTGTAGGAAACCACGGCGGCGGCCCCACAATCCGCAATCTCGAACTCCTCCGCGAGTACAGAGCTGCTCATCCCGAAAAAGAGTTCGTCTACTCCGATGTTCACGACTTCTTCGAGTACGTCCGCGCTTCATATCCTATCCCCGAGTTCCGCGATGACCTCCAGCACCACGCCGCAGGTTGCTACTCTACCGTCCACCGCATCAAAAACGGCATCAGACGCGCCGAAACCGAGCTCTCCGCTGCCGAAAACTTCAACATGATCTCCATGCTCCTCTGCGGCAAAAAAGCTAAAACCAGTGTGTTCGCCGAAGCTTGGAAGAACGTATGCTTCTGCCACTTCCACGACTCCATGGACGGCTGCTCCATCAAGGAAGTCTACGACGACGCCGACAATATGCTCGGTTACTCCCGTCACACCGCCGCAGTTGAGGAAAACAACGCCATCCAGACAATCTCGTGGAATATCGACACATCCGAACACTTCGGCACTCCCCACACAAGACAGGAACCGATCGTGATCTTCAACCCCAACAGCTTCGACGTTGAAGAAGTCATCCACCCGAACAAGCGCCTCTTTACCATCAAGGATGCATTCGGCAATCCCGTTCCCTCTCAGCTCGTTCACTCCACAACCAACGAATGTTACCGGAGAAAAGACGTAATCTTCAAGGCAAAAGTTCCCGCAATGGGCTACGCGGTCTACTACGGTAAGTTCGATGAGCCCGAAGAACCCGAAGTATTCGACACAGGCGTATCTGCAGCCCCGTGGACAGGTCACTATACCGCAAACGAGCACGGCGGAACGATCCTCGAGAACGAATTCTGGCGCATCAGATTCGAAGATTACAGCGGATACATCACATCGTTCGTGAACAAGGCGACAGGTGAGGAGATCATCACCGGAAGAAGCGCCGTTCCGACAGTCATCGACGAATACTACCATGACACATGGAGCCACGCAAAGAACTTCTTCACCGACGAGATGGCACGCTTCTCCGACGCAAAGGTAACGGTTGTCGAAAACGGTCCCGTCCGTGCAACGGTCAAGGTTGTCAGCCGATACAACGATTCCACACTCACACAGTACTTCTCCCTCACATACGGCAGCGACAAGCTCACCGTCCGCGCATGGGTTGACTGGCACGAAAAGTACAAGATGCTCAAGATCAAGTGGGCAATGAAGGTCGACGATCCCAAGGCGTACTACGAAATCCCCTACGGCGTGATCGAGCGTCCCGCTGACGGAGAGGAAGAGCCCGGACTAATGTGGACAGCGGTCAAGGGAACAAACGCAGGATACGCGCTTCTCAACGACTGCACATACAGCTCATCCGTGAACGGCGGAACGATTTACCAGACGATTCTCCGCGGATGCGTATACGGTGACCACGGCGGCCCGAGAACTGAAGAGAGCGAATTTGCCGATCAGGGCAGAATCGACTTCAACTACACGCTTATGCCGGTTGGGGAAAGCTGGGCTAAAGTAACAAAGGCAGCAAGAGTTCTCAACAAGACTCTGCCGAACATTATCGAATCGTGGCACGGCGGCAAGCTCTCCGACAAGCCGTACAGCGCGCTGAAGATCGACAGCGATCATGTAATCATGTCGGCGATCAAGAGAAGCGAGGACGGACGAGGACTTGTCGTGAGACTCAGCGAATGCGACGGACGCGATACGGATATCTGCGTGACAGGCGATATACTTCCCGTGCCGATCAAGGATACACTTACGGCGTGGTCGACGGATACGTACTACCTCGAAGACGGTGCAGCGGAGTGGAAGAAAGTCCTCTTGACGGAGTACGAACTTTAAGTCTAAGCCGCACTTTGTCATCACTGTCACGCGAAGCGTGCCATGAAAGTTTTGATCCAACTTTTTCAAAAGTTGG
>CAZPPN010000309.1:0-2654 GCA_964588425.1 uncultured Ruminococcus sp.
AGAATTGCGGACGGCATTAATGAAACAACGATATCGTTCAGTCTGCCTGCTGCATCTTTCGTGCTGATATGCGGAATGATGTACGAGTGTGTCTGAGGAATTGCCGAGAACACACAGTAAGAGATCGGACATAATGTGAGCAGAATAAGCAGATATATGAAAAAATAAGCTGCCCCGCGCCTGAAATAATGTTCCTTTGTGAAATGCGAAAATAACGAATAGTGATCTGTTGTGTTCATGCTCAACCGCCTTTTTGTTTTAATATATGCGGCAGATGAGAAGTCAATCACAGATATTACCGTATCAGTTTACCATATAACAGGCATCAAAACAATACAGTAAATGTAAATTATATTTTCATTTATAAAAAAACTTTGATCGGCTGACATAAAATAACAAAATCTTATTGAAAATAGTCAACCGATATCATATAATATATACATAGTAAAGAATTACCGGAAAATGAAAAAGATACACAGTATCGGAAAGACAGTATATAAATGAACCGAGATGAATTGACGAGAACATTCAGAGAACCGCCTGTTCTGAATACACGACGGCTGTATCTCAGAAAAATGCTGAAAAAAGACAGCCGTGATATGTACGAATACGCCAGACGTCATGAGGTGACTGAGTATCTTCTCTGGGATCCGCATGAGAGCGAGTTGTTTACGCACAGATATCTTACATATATTCAGTCGAGATACCGCTCGGGGGACTTCTATGACTGGGCTGTGATTTACCGCGATAATGATAAAATGATCGGGACCTGCGGATTCACAAGATTCAATATCGAATCAAATTCCGCGGAAATAGGCTACGTCTTGAATCCGGCATACTGGGGAATCGGAATAGCTCCGGAAGCCGTGCGTGAGATTCTGCGATTCGGATTCGATTATCTCAGACTGCACAGGATCGAAGCCAGATTCATGGCTGGCAATCAGAGAAGCCGCCGCGTAATGGAAAAAGTCGGTATGACATTTGAGGGAATAAACCGCGAGTCCATGCACGTAAAAGGAAAATATGTCTCGGTCGGCGTGTGCTCAATACTCCAGCAGGAATACAGAAATCTGTACGATGTAAGATAAAACAAAAGCTGCCGCATTTCGGGAATACGATCCTTGATGCGACAGCTCATTTGTATTAAGAAATTAAACGTTGAATCTGAAGAGTACGATGTCTCCGTCGCGGATCACATATTCCTTGCCTTCGCTTCGTACAAGACCGCGTTCCTTTGCTACATTCATAGAACCGCATTCCATAAGCTCGTCGAAAGATACGATTTCAGCGCGGATAAAGCCTCTTTCAAAGTCGCTGTGGATCTTACCTGCAGCCTGAGGAGCCTTTGTACCGTTCACTATTGTCCATGCGCGTACTTCCTTCGGACCTGCTGTGAGATAGCTTATGTATCCGAGGAGGGAATAGCTTGCCTTGATAAGACGGTCGAGACCGCTTTCTTCGATACCCATGTCAGCAAGGAAGAGCTTCTTTTCTTCGGGATCAAGCTCGGAAATCTCAGCTTCAATGCCTGCACAGACGGGAATAACTTCAGCACCTTCGCTGTCAGCGGCTTCCTTGACCATTTTGAACAGCTCATTGTCGGGAGAAACTTCGGCAGCTTCATCTTCGCTTACATTTGCAACGTAAATGATGGGCTTGAGCGTGAGAAGATTTACATCTCCGAGCAGCTCGAGGTCGTCATCGGAAAGTTCAACGCTTCTTGCTGTCTTGCCGGCGTTGAGAGCATCGAGGATTCTGTTGAAAAGATCGAGCTGACCCTGAAGAGTTTTGTCACCCTTGAGGAGCTTCTGCGTCTTGTCGATTCTCTTTTCAAGCTGTTCAATATCTGAGTAGATCAGCTCGAGATTGATTGTTTCAAGGTCGCGCATCGGGTCAACAGATCCGTCTACGTGGATAATGTCGCCGTTTTCAAAGCATCTGAGAACGTGAACAACAGCGTCAACGTCACGGATGTGAGATAGGAATTTGTTTCCGAGACCTTCACCCTTGGATGCACCGCGTACAAGACCTGCAATGTCAACGAATTCAACAGTAGCGGGTGTGTAGAGCTGAGGGTCATACATTTCCGCGAGCTTGTCAAGACGATAGTCGGGAACCTGAACGATACCAACATTAGGGTCGATTGTGCAGAAGGGATAGTTCGCGCTGGGTGCTCCTGCTCCTGTGAGCGCATTGAAAAGAGTGCTTTTTCCTACATTAGGAAGACCGATAATACCGAGCTTCATTTATTTCTGTCCTGCCGTAAAATAATCGGCAAATCCTTTCGATAATAATGATAATTTTTGTCATTCGTTTTATTATACACTTTTTTCGTCCGATATTCAAGGTGTAAGAGTCATTATTTTTTGGTTTTTTGTTTTTCAGAGAAAAATAGTTATATTTTAAAATTTATATCACTCCCCGTTCACATTCTTTTCATATTGATAGGGTACAATACATTGTGTGGAATTGTAACTATTTCAATGTACATAAATCATGTTTACGATACAAGAATTCTAAATAAAGTGAGGACAATTATGGGAACAAAATTATTGGTAATCGACGACGATCCCAATATCTGCGATTTATTAAGATTTTACTTTGAAAACGAGGGTTATGAAGTAAAGACAGCCTGCGACGGCATCGAGGGCATC
>CAZPPN010000310.1:0-2633 GCA_964588425.1 uncultured Ruminococcus sp.
CCTTGACCCTACCACCTTTGAAAAGGTGGACGAAACTTTTTTGCTGACAAAGTTTGGCTTAAAGCGAAGCTTACTCCGTACGGATGATGACCCCATTCTCGAAGTGTCCGGTATATGTTCGTCCGCCGGGCCACGAGTATGTACCGTATCCGCTCATGACGTTATCCTTGAACTCGCCGTCGTATTTCTCGCCGTTCGCCCATGTATATACGCCATACCCCGTACGCACGTCCTGAACAAAATCGCCCTCGTACACGTCTCCGTTCGCCCATGTGTACACTCCCGTTCCGTCTTTCATATCGTCAACGTAGCTTCCAATGTACGAATCTCCCGACGCAAAGCGGTACTCGCCCTGGCCGTTCTTCTTATCGTTCTCAAACTCGCCCGTGAATGACGATCCGTCCGAGAATGTGTATGTGCCGTGTCCGTCCTTGACTCCGTTCTTGAATTCGCCGTCGTAAACATCGCCGCTGACGTAGGTGTAAACACCCTTGCCGCTGATGAGGTCGCCGTCGAATGTGCCTTTGTAGATGTCGCCGTTGGCATAGCGCATCTCGCCTTCGCCTTCCTTGAGAAGATTGACAAGCTCGCCGCAGTAGACGTCACCGTTCGAGTATGAAATTTCCTCTCTGTCCAGATTTACTTCTGCCGAGATGCCGTCGGAGTAAATGATGCGGCCCTTGTACGGATTTCCCTCGTCGTCAACCTGTCCGAGGAACTTGACGTAAAGCTCGTCCGTGACCTGTACCTTGATGTATCTCACGCCTGAGAGGTAGATCGCCGCGAAAATCAGTCCTACACAGACTGCAGCCAGCACAATGATCGTTATGATGACCGATGCGAAAGAACGTCTCTTTCTTTTCGGCTTGGATCGCTGCTGTTTTTGCCGCTGAGCCTGACTGTACTGCGGAGGTCGTGCCGGTCGTGACTGCGTGCTGCTCTGACGCGGTCTGTTGTTCTGCGGTAGCTGCTGCATATATTTTTACCTCATGTGGTTCAGATTTGTTCTGCCCACAACCTCAACTCTGTCAGCCGTTAAGCTGTGTGAGGAGATTGTCGAGCATTGTGAGAAGCTCGGGGATCGCGAATGACGCAAATACCGCCGCGATGATAAGTCCGATCGAGCCGAGTATGAATGTGCTGACGGGACGTTTGTCAACGGGATATCTCAGCTCCGCGCCGATGCGGTTTTCTTCGGGAAGATAAAACTTCGCAACGGAGAACGGTGTCTTCTGCGGAACCTCGTCGTTCAGGAACTTCTCGTAATAGAATTTTTTCAGTCCGCCTGCCTTTTCCGCAGGGAATTCATCCGCATTGGAGCAAAGTACCACACGGCGGATGGATGAGTCGGATTTGGCGAGCAGATATTTGACTATTCTCTTGTTTTTCGGTGACAGCTCGTCTATGGTTTTCGCACTCGATTCGTCACAAGCTCCTGCCTTGATGAGCGAACGGATCAGAGAACTTGCACCCACACGGCAGATGAGCGACATGAAAAGACCGAAAATAACTCCGAGACATATGCCCCATATAATGACCTGCATCGAGCCGCCGCTTAAGTCGATATCAAAATTGTCAAAGGAATAACTTTTTGTATTCATAGGATCTCCTCCTTAATTGATTTCGATAGCATTAAACGATCGCCGTGCTTCTCAGAATTCATCCAGTATACCGTCACCCGCGAGCTTTTTCAGAAGCTCTTCGAGATCTTCGTTGTCCTTGTATTCGATCTGGAATACTTTCTTGTTCTTCGATTCGCTGATCTTGCATCTGCGTCCCGTGAAATTGGTGAAACGGTTTTCAAGCTCGGCGTAATAGTTCACATTCACTCCGTCAGCTTCTTCGATGGCTTCACGCGATTTTGCGAGATTCTTGTTCGCCAGCTTTACAGCAGCTTCAACATCGCGTACCGAGAGATTCCGCATAACACAGCGCTCGGCAAGAGGCATGATCTGACTTTTGTCGTGAAGTCCGAGAAGCGCACGCCCGTGACCTGCTGTGAGATCACCGTCAACGAGCAGCTTTACCGCACCGTCGGGAAGATCGAGCAGTCGGAGAGAGTTCGCAATCGCACTGCGGGACTTGCCCACCTGGATCGAAATTTCTTCCTGACTCAGATCGTATTCCGTCATGAGTGAACGGTAAGCCGACGCTTCTTCGTAAGGATTCAGATCTTCGCGCTGGAGATTTTCGATGAGAGCATACTTCGCAGCAGCAAGATCGTCCGCATCAACTACGATGACGGGGATCTCGGATAAACCTGCCAGCTTGGAAGCACGGAAACGCCGCTCACCTGCAATGATCTCGTACCTGTCGGAAACTCGGCGAACGAGAATCGGCTGAAGCAGACCGTTTGCCGAGATCGAGTCAGCGAGACCCGCAAGAGATTCCGCATCAAAAGATTTGCGCGGCTGATCGGGATTTGTGTCAATGTGAGAAATCGGAACAGAGATTCGCTCACCGGATGTTTTTTCTTCGTCGGGAATGGAGTTGTCGAGGAAAATCGCCTCAAGCCCCCTGCCCAGTCCTTGTTTTTTTGCCATATGTCATTTCCTTTAATTTTAATCTGCACGTTGCCCACTGTCACGCGAAGCGTGCCATGAAAGTTTTGATCCAACTTTTTCAAAAGTTGG
>CAZPPN010000311.1:0-2633 GCA_964588425.1 uncultured Ruminococcus sp.
CAGCATTCGTTTACACATCGGTGAGTTTGAGTCCATTTTGAAAGCGCGAGTTTGTCTCTTCCAAGAACTTTCCACATTTCTTCATTTGATCCCGCAAGACCGGAGTGGTGGACAAAAGGAATTCTGTCGATATCTCCTCCGCGAATAACACGAAGCATTCTCTCTCTGTTTGTAAGCTGCATACAGTCCTCCGATTTATGTGATGTATTTTTGAGGTGTTCTGACAAAATAATAGCATATGTCCGATAGATTGTCAATTCGGTTTTGTTGCAATTTGCTGCGTCCGATGAATAAAAACCGCAGAATGTACAAAAACAAACTGCGGTTTTTTGCGCTGAACTGTATAATCAGTTTTCCATGTATTTGTCGAAGTTTTCGAGAAGCATCTCAAGACCCTTTTCGTAAACTTTCATGTTCTTTTCAAGAACCGATGTAATGCTTTCGCGTTGAATATTCTTGGCGAAGATCTGAAGTGTGGAGTTGCCCATGTAACCGACAGAGTCACACCAGCCGAGACAGAAGTCAGCGATGATGGAGTCATGTATGAGGTCGATGAGATCCTGTGCTTCGGGATTACGGGAATACTTGTCCTTGAGAGTTGTTTCGTAGTAAGCGGGGAAGATCAGCGTGGATGCCATGGAGGACATACCTTCGAGAGAAGCGCCGATCGCGTCGAGCTTTTCAGCCTGAGCGGTAACCGGAACACCGATAAGGTTGAAGCCGTCCTGCTGAGTTACGCGGTATTCTTCCTGAAGAGTGTCATACTTGGGAGCAGGGATGAGGTAGAAATCGTCTTCCATATTTCTGACATTGTCGTCAATCCAGCCGACCTGAGCGTTTACGAAGAGTGCCTTGCCCTGTGCGAAGAGAGCACCTTCACCTACATCCATAATCGCTTCATCATAGAATACGTTCTGGTTGTTGAAGAGGAAGTCGTGGTAATAGTCGAATACTGCAAGGTTGTGTTCGGAGGGGATATCAAGAGCAGGAACGCCCTCTTCTTCATACTTTGTGAAAGCCATACCTGCACCGAACATAAGACAGTTGGTTGTACCTGCACCTGTATCAGACATGAAGCCGTATGTGTCGGTAACATCTCTGATACCGTCACCGTTTGTATCAATATAAGTATCCTGAATACGTGTGGCGAATTCGTCGAGAGTCCAGTTTCCGTTCATGACAATATCATACAGGCTGTCAGAGGGGAAACGCTGCTTCCAGAGATTCAGGTTTGCGAAGATAGCTCTTGCGTTTGTCATATAGTTTGTTGAAATATCGCCGCCTGCCCAGTAGTGAATGTTGTTGTAGGACAGATTTGTGATGTAGTTATCGTTCCAGTAGTTCTTTGTGAAGTCAAGATAATTGATAGTATCGAGATTCTTTACAAGACCCTGCGCGGCAATCTCCATATTGAAACGTGCGTAAACATTAAGAATGTCGTAGTCGTCTGAACCGGCAGCTACGGAGTTCTGAACTGTGGAGTTGAGGTCATCCTTGGAAATTTGGACGGGCTGGACGATATTGACATTGATTCTTTCTGTGAGAAGATTGTTTCTCTTCCATACAGCTTCAACAACTGGATCGGCAATGTCATCTTCTTCGAGATCGACATAGAACTCACCGTTTCCGCTTACGGAAAGGAATCTGATATCGGTACCGCCGAAATCGAGATTGTTAGGAAGCTCGTCAAGGTATTCGATGGATGTTTCGCTTGATGCGGATCCGGATGCTGATTCTGTTTTGTTTGATGTTTCGCTCTGATCAGCTCCGCAGGACACGGCTGATGTCAGCATGAGTGCGGTGAGGAGAAGCGAAAGGATGCGTTTCGTCATGATAAATCTCCTTTGAATTTATACTTTTAATTTATTTGATAAAAATCAATTATAGCACATATTTGAAGTTTAGTCAAGGCTTTTGTAAATATGAAAAACAAAAACCGCAGAATGAAAACAAACTGCGGTCTGCCGTTATTTGATTGCCTGATCAGTTGGCTACATTGTCTTCGAGCTTTTCGAAGAGCTGTGTAAGACCCTTTTCCCAGATTCTCATGTTCTTTTCGAGCTGGGAAGCGATGCTGTCTTTACCGAAGTTAACGGAGAATACTGTGATTGTGGGGTTGCCCATGTATCCGATGGAATCACTCCATGAGTAGCAGAAGTCACACATGATTGTATCGTGGATAAGGTCAACAAGCTCCTGAGTTTCGGGGTTACGGGTGTACTTGTCCTTGAGGGCTGTTTCGTAGTATGCGGGATATACGATGGATGTGGAGAGGGAAGCCATGCATTCAAGTGTAGCACCGATTGCATCGATGTTCTCCATGTTTACAGTAATCGGAACACCGTAAAGACCTACACCGTCCTGCTGGATGGAAACATAGTTTTCCTGAACAGTGTCATACTTGGGGTAGGGAAGCATTGTGAAATCTTCTTCCATGTCACGTACGGCATCAGAGTCAGCCATACCGAAATTGTCGACAACAAAGAGAGCTCTGTTCGTTGTGAACATGGTTTCCTCATGGTCTGTGGATTCGTTGTAGAAGAATACGTTTGAGTTCTTTGTGAGAAGATCGTGAACCTTGTCGTATGTGTTGATATTCTGCTCGGATGAGATGTCGAGTGTGGGAGTGCCGT
>CAZPPN010000312.1:0-2623 GCA_964588425.1 uncultured Ruminococcus sp.
CCGAATCAAAACAAAGAGAATGTGTTGTCCGTCTCAATAAACTGGTAACAACAGGCGATTCTACTGCTCTTGAAGAAGCAAGAAAAGCATATATGTTATATCCGAAAAACAAAGGCATCGCGGTTATTCTTGCATCACAGCTTATGCTTCATTCTGCCAAGAACGACGAATCTCTTGACGAGGGTATCAGCTTATGCAGCAGAGTATTGGACGAATCTGACATAAAGATAGAAGATTATTTGACAATGCTCGGTATGAAAGTTATTATGATTATGTCTCTTATCAAGAAAGACAGAAAAAAAGAGGCATTTGATCTTGCATACTCATTGCCGTCTGTTGCCACATCGAGAGATTATATACTTCCGTTGACTATGGATGGGGATGCCTGCCGAGAGTTTATATTGTCAGGTATCCCGATGATTATGGCAATGCTTTGTTCGATATATCTTCAGAAATTCATAAGAGGTAACGAAAAAATAAGAGGAATATATGAATATGATGCCGTTGACTGTCGACGTGATCTTAGAATATGGGATGTTGTGTATGCTGACCTCTTAAACAGTGACGGAATCAGCTATAAATATACTTCATGGAATTATCTGTTTCTTCACCAGAGACTTGCTAAACTGTGCAGTGATAACGGCGAAACAGAAGAAGCATTGTTCCATTTAACCGAACTTCAAAAATGTATAGAATTCTCGGAATACACTGCAATAAATATGTCACAGAGATCTGCCGTTACTGATAAAGATCCCAATATCAGAAAGCAGGACTATACCGGCAAGAATAATGCGTATGTACTTCTCAAAGGATATATGGAAAACGGATATTTTTCAAATCTCGTGAACGAAGAACGGTATAATCAATTTGAAAAGATAATATTGGAAAAAGCATTGCAGTAACCCATATCTTCTGCTTGTAAATTTGAAAAATAAATAATGTTAAAGAAATGTGAATAATACCGAATACTCCTTGAACAATACTGCTGATCTTGGTAAAATTATAACAACAGCAGTCCCGATGATACGTAAAAAATGAAGGACTGAAATAATCCCGAAAAGGAGACATATCTATGCGTAAATTCATTGTAAAAGAAAAAGAGATCGCATCGGTAAACATCATCTCAGGCGAGTCCGCCCCCGAAAAATATGCGGCATCGGAGCTTGAGAAATATCTCACAAAGATGGGCATCGCAGTCGGCAGAGGTATGACAATCAAGATTCAGCTTGACGATTCACTGATCCGTGACGCTTACAGAATCGGCGTGTGCGAATGCTGCGGAATCACAATCTCCGGCGGAAACGGACGCGGCGTCATCTACGGCGTGTATGCGTTCCTCGAAAAATACGCAGGAGCGAGATTCTTCATGCCCGATCTTGAAACACTCGGCGAGGGCGATATCGTTGTGAACGAAGGATGCGAACATACCCCCGTATTCGAGTTCAGACAGTCCGACTGGCCGTGCGGCAGAAATGTCGAATGGAGTCTCAAGCAGGGAGTCAATGATTATCCGATTCCCGAAGATAAGGGCGGATTCATCAAATACGGTGCATTCGTTCATACAATGCAGTTATTCCTCGGTGTACCGCAGAATGAGCAGCCTTGTCTGTCAGATCCCGAGAATCTGAAAAAAGTTATCGCAGGCGTCAGAGCACTCCTTGAAAAAGATCCGACGATTACAATCATATCCGTATCCCAGAACGACTGCCAGAACTACTGTACATGCGAAAAATGCGCCGCTGTTGATGCAGAAGAGGGAAGCCATATGGGTACTCTCCTCCGTTTCGTCAACGCAGTCGCAGCGGATATCGCAGAGGATTATCCGGATGTCATCATCGACACACTCGCATATCAGCACACGAGAAACGTGCCGTCTATCACAAAGCCTCTTCCGAATGTCTGCATCCGTCTCTGCTCGATCGAGTGCTGCTTCAGCCATCCTCTGAATGACGAAAGCTGTCCTCAGAACAAGGCGTTCTATAAGGATATCCTCGACTGGAACAAAATCTGCGATAGAATCTATATCTGGGACTACGTGACGGATTTCTGTTATTATATCCCTACATATCCGAATTTCGATGTGCTTCGTCAGAATATGCGTTTCTATGCCGATCATGGCGTGCGCGGAATGTATCCCGAAGGAAACTACAATTCACCCAAGTCGGGCGAGTTCGGTGAGCTGAGATGCTATCTGCTTGCGAAACTCATGATGGATCCTTACATGAGTGAGACCGAATACTACAACCATATGGACGAATTCCTCGCAGCATATTACGGTGCGGGTTGGAGATATATCCGTGCGTACATTGACTACACCTGCATGGAAGCAAAGCGAAATCATATGGATATTTGGAGACATCCGTTCCATATCATCGCACAGGATAAATATGAAGCAATGGAAGAAACATTCGAGAAATGGTGGAATAAAGCGGAAGAGCTGGCAGGCGACCGTATCGAATATGTCAAGAGATCCCGACTCCAGTGGCAGTATATCAAACTTGATTTTCATCCCAATGCTGCGGAAGCAGAAAAATTCTATAATACCGTAGAAGAAAATAAGGTCCTCTGGAATGAATGGAGTAAGTTAAAGGATATAGATTTCACTAAGCGTCCGAGTGAGTGG
>CAZPPN010000313.1:0-2618 GCA_964588425.1 uncultured Ruminococcus sp.
TTCGAAGAACAAAGAAAACATCAATCTGCCCGATAACGATACGGTGAACAGCGATCAGGTGCAGAATAACGATGTTTACGGCGAAAAAGAAGAGCTTGACAGTATTCTGAACGGTCAGGAAACCGAGAATACCGAGGAAGCTCCCAGCCTCGTTCTCTATGATACAGTCACGGTTCAGAACTCAACGATGGACGAGGGCGACCTCATTCTCGTCAACTATCAGTACGAGTATAAGAAGACCGATGCGGTTGAGCTGAAAAACGCATATAACGAAAAAACAGGCAAGCTGAAGGTTTCCAGCACAACAATCGCTATGGTTCCCGAGGCGTTCGATGCACTTGAAAAGCTGGTTCTCGCTCTTGAAGCCGATACCGGATGCGATGATCTCCTGCTCAACAGCGGCTACCGCAATGTGGATTCGCAGATCTATCTCTACAACCAGAGCGTCGCGCAGAACGGTGAGGAATATGCCGAAAGCTACGTCGCAAAGCCCGGTTACAGCGAGCATCACACGGGTCTTTCATGCGACCTTACATTCTATACGGACGACGGTAAAATCGTTCCGATCACGGATCACGAAAACGGATCATGGCTCGGTGTTGAGGGTATAAACTACGGATTTGTCAGAAGATATCCGCAAGATAAGGTCGATATCACGAAGATCGCGTATGAAGCGTGGCATTTCCGCTATGTCGGCGTTCCCCATGCTCTTGCAATGACCGCAAGGGATTTCTGCCTCGAAGAATACATAGATGCGGTGAAGAACTACACTCCCGATACGCAGATGCTCCATGTAAAAGAGAGCGGCGCGCTTGATGAAGTATCAGTCGAATCGCTTCCGACAGAGGACGGATGGCTCGTTTACTACATTCCGGCGGCTGAGGGTGAGACAACCGATATCAGAATCCCGCGCGGAAATCCCTACACAGAATACGAAATCTCCGGCAATAATGTCGACGGATTTATCGTGACAATCACTCTCGGATAACATTCACTCCGGTTCATACTGCCGTTGAATACGCATCAGCAAAGATACTTTCACAATTCAACTAATATTTTTCGTGTTTTCATATAAACGTCACATTGAGGCGATATAATATGTGCGTAAGAAAAAATGAACTGCCGGTTCAGCCCGACAGAGAAAGGTGAATATTATGAGAGATTTTGAAAACAGCAACGAAAGCAATGAAATGAACGAAAAGATTGACAATACCGAGAATAAAGACAAAAAAGAAAACAACGAAAATGCAGTAAATAAAGATACAGAAGCCACACAGAACAGCGAAAACACAAATTCCTCTGACGAAAGAGCGGAGAACGACGGCAATTCCGATAAGCAGTCCGCTTCATACGATCAGACCAACGCTCCGTACAATCCGTATTTCAGAGGATATTCCGCAAACGAGCGTCACGAAAGTCCGTATTCGCAGAACCGTCAGCAGAACGGCGGATATCAGAACAATCCGTACAACCGTCAGAACCCGCAGAACGGACAGAACGACGGATATAATCCCAACTCGTACGTTCCCCGTCACCAGTATCAGTCGCCAGATCAGAACGGCGGTCAGATTTCCTATACACCCGAGAAAAAAGGCAGATCAAAGAAATCCTCTTCCGTGACAACAAGAACCCTTGCGATTGTATGCTGTGCGGCGGTTATCCTCTCGGCACTCGGCGGATTCGGCGGCGCAATGCTTGCGAATAAGATTTCCGACAGAAACGATCAGCCTGCGGTGAACAGCACTGATACACCTGACACAAACAATACGGTTCAGGAAAATGTAGTGATCTACCGCGGTGTTGAGGAAGTTCCGGCTTCCGTTGATAACACGACGGGCGAACCTCTTACCTATCAGCAGGTAGCGGCAATCGTAAAGGATTCCGTCGTTGAGATCGTAACAGAGTTCAACACTCAGAGTATGTGGTATCAATACGTTACTCAGGGCGCAGGCTCCGGCGTTATCATCTCCGAGGATGGATATATTATTACCAATACTCATGTTATCACGGATGAAAGTACTGGCGCTGCGGCTGACAACATTACAGTAAGACTTACAAACGGTGAGGAATACACGGCGACTGCAATCGGTTATGACTCCGACGAAGATATCGCGGTAATCAAGATTGAGGCGGAAGGTCTCACAGCGGCGATCTGCGGCAACAGCGAAAATATTGCGGTCGGCGAAGAGATCATTGCTGTCGGTAATCCTCTCGGCGAACTTGGCGGTACTGTCACAAACGGCATCGTCAGTGCTACTGAGCGTGAAATCCAGGTAAGCGGCGTCAAGATGAGTCTCATCCAGACAAACGCTGCCGTAAACCCCGGTAACTCGGGCGGCGGTATGTTCAATATGCGTGGCGAGCTTGTCGGTATCGTAAATGCAAAACAGAGCGGTACGGGCATCGAGGGGCTCGGATTCGCTATTCCGGTCAACCGTGCGCTTGAAATTACCGAACAGCTTCTCGAATTCGGCTACGTCCGCGGCAAGACAATGATCGGCGTATCGTTCAGAGATGTGTCAAATCAGAGCAGCTTCTTCTACTATTACAGTATCAAGGAAGGCGTTTACGTTGAAGCTCTTTCCGAAGGCTACAATGACGATGTACTCGAAGTCGGA
>CAZPPN010000314.1:0-2618 GCA_964588425.1 uncultured Ruminococcus sp.
GAGAAGATTTGCGCCTACTGTAAGTGCAACTACTTCGAGATTCTTTTCTGCGCAGCGTTCCTTGATCTTTTCGGGACCGTCGGGCTCAGAGATGAAATAATCGTCTACATATTCGATTCCGTCAAAGCCCATTTCCGCTGCTTTGTCGATAATTCCGAGATATCCGAGTCCTTCTTTTGATGCGTAGCCGCCGAAGCTGTATGATGATACACTTGTCTTCATTTCTGTTTCTCCTATCTTTTGCTGAATACTTATTTCAAATGTAATTACCGAGTTGTTTGTATTTTGTAAAACATTCAGGTTACTATAATTATAACCTATCCGATATTGTTTTTCAATATGTTTTTTATAATATTTTTGAATTTTTCGGTATTTTTGCGCGTTTCTCGTTGACACCTCAGAATCAAAATTATATAATAGCATCGAAGAACTGTATTTGCAGTATACCTTTGACTTAATGAAGGAGGATATCATGAATTTCAAAGTCAAGCATATCGTTTACCCGGTAAGGAAAAAATGTACTGTTACTCTTGAAGCGGTTTTTCCGGTACGTGTCGACATCGGAGCTGAATATACGTTATCGTTAATCCCGTTCTCAGGTATCAGAAGATACGGTCTGAGAAGCGCATCTTACACACCCACTGAAGAAGATGTCGCTTTTTTCACCGCTGACAACAGGCATCCGATGACAGTACAGGACGGCGTTCTTGTCATTGACATTACCTTTCCGCAGGAGGACAGATACATCTGCGAGATCTATATTGACGGCAGATTTGTACAGGAATTTGAGATATACGCGCTTGAAGAAGATCTTTTCGCGCTCACTCCTTACAAAGGCGACAATCATATGCACACGTATATGTCGGACGGTGCTGATTCTCCCATGTACATGGCGGCGGCTTCCTGCAAGCTCGGGAAAGACTACTGTCTGATCACAGACCATCATCAATACAAGCCGTCACTCATGGCTGTTGATTTCTACAAGGATACCGGTGTTGATTTTCTTGTAATCCCCGGTGAAGAGGTTCATTCTCCCGATAATCCCGTACACATTATCAATTTCGGCGGAAACGCGAGTGTAAATGAATGGTTCAGAGAAAACGAGAGTGAATACCGCGCCGCTGTTGAAGATGAGATGAAAAGCATTACTGAACCGATGAATGCGAAAGACCGTTATGCGGCGGCTGCTTGTCAGGTGATTTTTGACAGGATCAGATCGGTCGGCGGTCTTGCTGTTCTCTGCCATCCTCACTGGATATGGGCATCCACTTCCGCATTCAACGAAAACGAAGATATCACCGATTACCTCTTCGACCACAAGCGTTTTGATGTGCTTGAGCTTATCGCAGGCGGCGCTTATGAAGTCGGAACTCAGCTTCAGATCAGCTATTATCACGACCGTGAAACAATGCCGATTGTCGGAAGCTCAGACGCACACCGCTGCTTCGGTGAAAACGAATCGCTTGAGCCGATCAACTATACTATCGCATTTGCATCCGCGCTCAATGCTGATGCAATCAAGGAAGCGGTTCGAAGCGGAATGACAGTCGGCGGTCATAAAAATAAGCTGTACGGCGATTACCGTCTGCTGAAATACGCTTACTTCCTGCTCAAGAACTATTATCCGGCTCATGAAAGCATGAGAAGATCTCTCGGTGCGACTATGATTCGCATGGCAAGCAGCATGGACAACAAAAACGAAAGATACCTCAATACATTCAAATCAAAACGCCCGTCCGAGATGTTTGCTTCTCTGCGTTATCCCGGATAATTGATTTTGTATTCAAATATTTCCGCTTTCAAGATTTTGTTCTGTTCCGCTTTTATACGTTTTTTTACGCTGTTTTTAAATTTTATTTTCAAAAACGCTTGACAGGATAAGGTAATACATTTATAATAGTATTGATACGGTTAAATTATCGTTAAATCGGTACAATTTAAAAATTGAATTTATTTAAGGAGTATTTAGTAATGTTTGATAAGGTAAAGTCCCTTCTTGTGGATGAACTCTCCCTTGACGCTTCCGAAATCACACCCGATTCCGAACTTGTAAACGATCTCGGTATCAATTCTCTTGAACTCGCTGACCTCGTACTTCTCTGCGAAGAAAAGTTCGACATTGAAATCGGTGATGACGTGATCCACAAGTTCATTACAGTCGGTGACGTTGCAAACTATCTTTCTGAAGTAGCAGACAAATAAGCCCGATTCAACAAAGACGTGTCCTGAGATAATGAGGCACGTCTTTTGATTATTCTTCAAATATTGATATTAATACGGAGATTGAATATGTCGGATATCATTAACATACGCGGTGTCAATTTCAACAATGTGACTTTCGCTGAAGCTGTGGATTCCCTGCTCGGTTTTCTCGAAAGCGGTAAGCAGGCTGCTCTTTACACGCCGAATTCCGAGATCGTACAGAACTGCATTGAAAATCCCGAACTTTACGATGTGATCAATTCCGGTGAGATGATCATACCGGACGGAATCGGTGTTGTAAAGGCGGGAAAGATTCTCGGTACTCAGTTCCGCGGCGGTAAGGTTGCCGGAATTGAAGTAGGCGAGGAGCTGATCAAGAGACTTGCGGGAAGCGGTCACAGCATTTATCTTCTCGG